>CAZHHH010000091.1:0-11833 GCA_964532085.1 uncultured Marinilabiliaceae bacterium | reverse complement strand
GTTTAGGGTTTCGTTTATTATCATCTGAATAGTACGACAGAGTAGAGCTATTAATCATAGGGAGTTTTATCTTCTTTTTAATTACTTTTTTCTCAGCATTTACTCCTACCACATACCATTTACCATTGTGTTTTCTTGCAATAATTGCATATTTACCAGGATAGCCATCTATATATAGAGTTTCTTCCCAAGTTGTTGGAACATTTTTCATAAAATCCATAACAAATTCTGGCTGTTCAACTAAGTTGTTAGGTGCAATGGCAAACATTTGTACTGGACTTTGAAAAAGCACTGCTGTTGCAAGCTGGAATGTTTCTGTAGTAATTCTTGTGGTACCTCCATCATTATTTCTATTATGACGCTTATTTAACAAGACAGGACCAAATTCCATAATACCTACAGAGTTTCTGATAAAAGGATGAAGAGTTGCACTAAAAGCTTCATCATCATTTGATTTTTGCGCAAAAATTAAGTTCTCTGATGCAAGTACAGCTTCACTTCCAACATAGTTTGGGTACATTCTCTCCCATCCTCTTGGCAATGTGCAACCATGAAAAATGACCATTAATCCATAATCATTGGCATCCGAAAGTATCTCTTCATAAAGTTTCATTGTTTCTTGCTTATCTCCACCAAAGAAGTCAACTTTGAGGCCTTTCACTCCAAGTTCTTTTAGCCATTTCATCTCTGCTTTTCGTGTAATGGATGAGTTCATTCTCTGCTTTGGTCCTTGTGGTGCATCATTCCAATAGCCATTGGAATTATACCAAAGGAATATATCAACACCTTTAGATTGTGCATATTTAAAGAGCTCTGGCATTTTTTCATAACCAACTTGCTTGTCCCAAAGAGCATCAACTAAGATATATTCATACCCCATATCTGCCGCAAAGTCCATATATGTAATTTGGTCATCAAAATTCATACTATAATCTTGCCACATAATCCAGCTCCAAGTAGAACGCCCCATTTTATACTCAATAGAAGGCTCATAAAGCGGATCTACAACATCAAACGGTATTGTTGTTTCTACAATAGGTTTTAAATCTTCTCCAACTGTTAAAGTTCTCCAAGGAGTTTCGCCTGGCAAAGGTATTGACGGATTTGCTGAACCGACTCCATTATTCTCTTCTGGCTCTGGAAAAGCAATTTTATATAATCCATCTTTTGTACCTTCACTTAGTTTTGAAGCACAATAATTACTTCCTACACCTGTTTCTGAAATTAAAACCCAACCATCATCGCCAATTTTAAAAAGTGATGGAAAAGTAAACCCTACACCATATTTTGACGGTTTACCAAGTGGTTGGTCAACTTCATATTCCTCTTCATAACTTGGTTTTGTTCTTTTCCAACCAATCATTGGTGTAGCTTGTGGCGTTAAAAAAGTTGTAGTCTTAGTTGGGAACTTAAATCCTGAAAGTTCATTTTCAATAGTACAACGGGCGGTCTCTCCATCCTGCATTAACTCATATTTATATGCAATATTATTATTACTAACTTGAAAAACCACATTAAAATGATGATTTTGTGCATTAGCAAATTTCCACACTATCTCATTAGCTTGATAGTGAATATTAGCTTTTTTAATTCGATCTTGCTCATATTTTTTATCAATTACAGAATTTGTAGTACTGATTAATTTTAATGATTTACTAAAGTCACTAACATCGGTAACCAAACCTAATGGTGAATTTTCTAACATTAAATTATCTTTATAGACTACATTGTAAAATAATTCTCCACTGTTGGTCAATTCTATTGTCACAGATAAATTGTTATCAGGACTTTTAATCTCCATTTTTTCTGCAAATGAGATGATAAAAGCCATTGATAACATTAGAGAAATAATCAATCTTTTCATTTTAATTTATTTATGAATTTATTTATAAAATTAATTAAAGTAAAAATAACCTTTTATTTTGATTTACCCCAAAACCAATTGTAAATTTTTTAAATACCGCAAATAGTATAAAAAAATTACTGAGTCAAAACTTTAATAATATTTGATTTTCCTTTTTTGCTTATCATTTCGACTAAAAACACGCCTTTGGACATTTTAATTTCAGTCATATTACTATCACTTTTGTGAGTTGAAATTTTTGTTCCAAAAAGGTTGTAAACATTAATATCAAACAATGCCTCGGGACTATAAATTGTTAATAATCCATCTTTTACGAACCAAGAAAAGTTATTTTCTGATTTTTCATCATTTATACCAACTGAAAATTCGTCTGGTGCAAAAGCGCCATTGGTGTCTATTGAAATATAGCTGATATTAAAAGGTGCATAACCGTTTTTATAGTTTTTACCTACTAAAATACCATTTAAAGGGTATTCAACTAGAGAAATATTTGTAAGTCCAGCTGTTCCGGCAAGTGTTCCGTTTTTTGATAACGTAATATAGTATGTTCCTTGTTCTTGAGATTTGAATCTAATTACTTCACGTTTACTAGTAGCTCTAATCGCCGGTGTGTTTGCTTGTTTGCTATAGATTACATCGCTATTTCCATCTTGAGATTTTGATACAATAATATTAAATGATTTATTTTCATTATTACCCCAAGTGATTAAATCGAAAGAGTATTCATACCATTTATCTGCTTCTACAGTTACCTCATTAGCAAACCACTGATAAGCTCCGTCGAATCTGAAAAGAAAAGCTTTTGTTCCGTCTGGATAAGTCGTAAGCTCAGTAGTGCTCGATTTTAATTGTACTCGAGCATTAGGTGAACCACCTAAAGTTCCATTACTTGACCAACCTTGTGGTGCGCCATTATCGGGTGTATTACTAAAACGAGGGTTCTCTGCAATATTTAATTCATCATCTATAGAGATATTGCTATAAGGCTCTATTTCGGCAGTTCCCGCTTCATTCATATCATTAATGAATGATTTTGAATAATCGCCAATAAAATCGCCATTTTGAAAGAGATAAACTTTATCATCTTTAACTGCATATCTAATAGTTTGCTCTCCAGAACTAAAATTATTCATCTGTTTTGATTGTGTAAATGGTGCAATCCAAGACAAGCTGTTATAATTTTGAACGGTACGAAATCCTTTTCCTGCAGCATCTCTAACCTGAAAATCAATTCCTCTCCCCTCGGCTGAATCATCAACCGTCATTGCAATTTCAACAGAATAATCTCCAGTAACATCAAATGGAAAATTAAGAATATTTTTATTTCCATCTTGACCTAATTCATTAATATCTTGAGCAATAACGGTATTAAGTTTCTCTTTTTTATCAAGATTAACATTTAAAGATAATTTTCCAGGGGCAAACGCTCCATCTTCATAAGTTATTTCACTAATATTAATTGACGAAGTGCCTTCACACAATTTTGAGACAGATAGCTTTGGTTCATATTCTAATTTATTCAACTCTAAATCAGCAATTCCATACATAACGCCACTTTGACCATTAAAAAGTAGATAATAGATACCTGCTTCATTAGTGGTAAAAGCAAAAACACCTTTCTGCATTTCATTTCTTCCAGCTGTAGGTAAAGATTTTGATGCAATTTGCTCATTAATATCTTTTGATGGACTAACAGCAACATTCAAAGAGTTTGGACTTCCATTATTCCACCACTGATATAATAATGAAAAATCATAAGTAGTATTAGCTTCAAGCTCGACAGGATAGCTATAAGTACCATAATCTCCATCCCATCGGATTGTTAAAATTCTTCCTTGATAATTAGCTCCTTCATACGCATGACCAGAAGTTACATCTAAATATCGAACACCAGATCCGCCATTGGCAACATTCCATGCAATTCCCTGCACAGCATTATCCCAGCCATAGGCAGTAGGGATACCACTTCCAGTACCGTTAGGACCTGCCCAATCTATGGCAACACCTGATATGTTAGGCAAAATCTCATTTTCAACACCAAATTCATCAATATCTCCAATAGAGATTAACTCTGCACTTATAAGAAACTCCTCTCCATGATATATAAAAACCTCATCAGCTGAAACAACTAAACGATAAGTCTGAATATCACTATTATCAGCAACGGTCAAAAGTTTTAAATTGTTATAAGGAACAGCCCATTTGATGCTTGTCTCATCAATAGCAACTCTAAATCCTTTACCATTTTTCGCTCGTCCTTCAAAAATTAGAGGACAATCTGGCGAAGAGATTACTTGTGCTTTTATCTCAACTGTATAATCACCATTTGGAGAAAAATTAGGCACAGTTGCCCCCAACTTATTATCAATTGATAATGAAGAGATTAAAACTTCAGGCAACTCCTCCTTTTTTACTAAATCTGCTGGTTCATTTTTTTTTTCTGTTTCTGAAATATTGTGTATCAATTCTGAATATAAAACAGTTGTAGGAACTTGTTCTTTAGAAATAGAACTTGCTGACCACCACAAAGATATTTCATCAGATGATGATGCTTCTGATTCAATTACTATATTGTGCTTATGAGAAGCAATAGTTTCATACTTAAACGCATACTCTCTAGAATTACCGCTTTTTTTAGTTAATAATACTTTTACTCCATCAACATAAACAGTAGTTTTTGCTGTAGTATTTAAATATAGTGTATACTCTTCAGCAACTGATGTTTCGAAAGTTCCTGACCATTTAACACTTTTAGTATTAGCTGGAATTGAAGTTAACTCAACATTTTTATTATTTTTTTCTTCAATTAGAGTTTTGAAATTTTCATCAGAATAATATTGAGCTTTCAGACCATTTCCATCAGGTGTATTTGGATTATCAAGCAAATAATCTATAACAGTTATTTTATTATCAACACTTAAATAAACAAAAGATAATATACCGTCACTTTTTAAAAGCTGCCTATCAACTAATGGTTCAGAGATAAAACGACCTTTATCAACATCACTCATTAATTCCCAATCATCATATCCATTAGCATCAGTTGCAAAATATACCTCAGCACCATTAGCAACAACAAAAGCATTGTCAAAAGCATCAAACGAAAGATTTACACGGCAATATGAGTTAACTGTTACACCATTGTTTTTCACCATCATAGTCTTCCACGTTCCGTCTAAGTCTCTATATCTATGATGCAGGCGCGCCTTTGTACGCGATGACCCCCAATTATTATCAGTTGCAGTTCCTGGAATTTGAGAATTTACTGCATGAATTCGTCCTTTGCTATCTACAGCTTGTGTCTCTTGATTTATATATCCTTTATTATGAGGAATTTCCTCAATCATATAAGTTTTTTTTGTCTGTCCAAGACAATTACCAGTTTTGTTATCTGCAACATCGTCCCCAGGTGGTGACATTATATCCGTAGAAGCTTTATGGTCTCCAAAAGTATCTTTCCAAGTTAAACCATCATCTTCACTATATGCATAATAAAAGTCATGATTAGTTTGACCGCCAAAATCATCTCTCCAACACCATGTTATATGAAGACGACCTAGATGATCATAACTCATCCCATTAATATATGCACATGCATCTGGCTGAACATCTTCACCTTGCACATAACGTCCAATTAATTTCCACTCTTTAGTGTTTCCATCATATTCACGTAAGTAACTATCTCCAAATCCACTCCAACGATAACGGCATTCAAACAGCAAGTTTCCATCTGGTTTTGTAATAAAACGTGGATAGGTAACATTTGGAACAGCTTCGTCCAATATATTAGTTGTTGGTGCAAAACTCTCTGGTTTCCACTCCATATTTTCTGGATCATTTGCAGAACCTGCCGTTTCTAATGAATACGAATAATGAAGTGGGTCATTATGATGGTCATAAGCAAGATGAATTGAGCCATCGGTATGACAAATACCCATACTAATTGTATTATGAGCATCATCGACACTGTTTTTATACGGAAGTTTTATCTCTTCCCACTGTCCTAAAGGCATTTGCCTTCTTGCAATACACACATTTCTTGTCTGATTATAATAGACAGTATATTGATACCCTTTATATGTCAATATACCATCTGTTTGGAATTGTTGCCCTGATAACTGCTCTCCTCCACCAAATACATAAGCTGAGGTAGATGGGTTACTCTCTCCAACTCTAATAAAGTTTATACTACTTTGAGCATTAACTAAATTTAGAGAAAGAAAAATGATAATAGTAAAAAAGATCTGTTTCATATTGTTTCTATTTTCTATAAAAATAAGATTAATCTAGCTATTTAAATATAAGTATTTAAATGTTTTTTTATTATTTTCTAATATTAATGTAATAAAATAAATTCCTTTGGATAGATTTAAATTTTGACAAACTTGATTAAAATCTCTATTATTTAATTTGCCTTTATATAAAATGTTACCCATCAAATTATTAACTACTATATCTGTATTAGAATTTTTAAAATCTAAACTGTTATCTGTTTTAATAATAGTTGAAGCTAATTTTTTAATAATAATTGAATTTACAACCCAGTTTGCATCACTTCCGCCTCCATCATAAAATTCAAATTCTAATATATTATTCTCAACAGTAAAATTAAAAATATTGGTTTTAAACTCGCCATCATTGGCAGTAACATTTTCTAATTTAAGTTCCCCATTAACTCGAAGATTCATCATATCATGACCAAAATCACTGTCACCTTGTTTCACCGTTATTTCATATTCTCCATTTTCTACATACACCTTGAATATGGCCGGTGCTGATGACATATTAAAATCTCTTAATTCTGAATTTGATATATTTCTATTTCTTGAAGCTACATTATTTAACCACCCATAAGAATCTACCAAATCTGTTAAGTCTGATATTTTTATAAATCCATTTTCTACAGGCGAATCTACAGTTCCAAAATCAAAAAAGACATTATTCATAAGCTCTACAGTTTGCACTGTTACATCACATTCTGCAGAGACACCATTTAAAGATGTGGCAGTAATTTTTGCAACTCCTTTATTTACCGCAGTTACAACCCCATTTTCAACTGTAGCAACTGATTCATTAGAAGAACTCCATGTAACTACTTTATCTGTTGCAAATGCAGGATAAAAACTCACTTCGATTTTCTTACTCTCATTTTGAATTAGTTCCAAACTTGTATTACTAAGTGAAACTTTAGAAACATCTGCGGTAGGCGATGCTTTAGGAAATACTAATGCTGTATTATATTGATTATTTGCATAAAAAACATAAGTTCCTCTCATCCAGACAACATCAAAATATCCTTCTTTATGATGCCTTGGTATTATTGGACGAACATTAACAATATCTGCAGGAGAATCCCAAGTTATTGCTTTTGGAGTCCATGAATTACCATCATCATTTGTGGTAAATTTGAATATTTCAAAAACTCCATTTACCTCTTTAGAAAGATAGACAACATTAGGATTATTATAATCTAATATTATACCACCTGAGTAATTAGGCTCTGGCTCCCATCCACCTTCTGGCGTTTGAGGAAACCACCTACCCGCTTCAGTAATTTGGTTGTTTTTCCAAGCATTTCCATCCCATTTTCCATAATGATACCTATGATCAGTATCTGTTGGGAAAGAAGCATATACCATTACTGGATAACCTGTTTCTGGTTCAAGAGTTATATCCCAAATCCATCCTTTTCCGTAAGAAACTCCGTCATATACAACTTCTAATTGACTAATATCCACTGGTTGAGTAGTGACATCTTTAATAAAAGTACCGTCAGCTCTATAAACCTTATTATCGATAAGCTTACAATAATGTACTTTATTAGCAGCTTCATTGCGTGGATGTCCTGTTGTTACTGCAACATGTATAGCACCATCTTCGCCTTGGCAATATCGAGTATATGGTCTTTGTCCGCCTCCTGATATAAAGAGCCTACCATCATCAAAGGTTTCTCCATTATCAGATGAAACAGAAAGTCGTGGATGCCAGTCAGAGCCTCCTCTATAAAAGACGTATATATCATCACCTACTTGAAATGGGTATGGATATGTAACAGTATTTGAGAATGAATATCTCTCACCCCATGATGTTATATCTTCAGGGTTTTCTGTTATAAATCTATGAATTTTATCGCCAAAGTGGGCTGCTATAAAAACAATTATGCGTCCATCATCGCGAATAAGTAATGATGGATTAGCATGGTCATCATCTTGAAAATACTCCCATATTCTATATTGACTATACTCCTCAGTTGTGTGATTATAAGAAGCCACTTCAATATGTCCTTCACGAGTTACCCAACAAAAATAAGTTTGTTCTTTTTCACCGCTATGATATAAAGATCTTGGGTCGGCAAACCAGCACCAAGCACCATCAGTGGTTAAAGTATCAATCTCAACTGTAGGAAAAAAGTCCTCGGGGAAATTGCTATTTATATTTATAGATATATTATCTTCTCCTTGTGAAACAATTATTTCTCCCGTTAAATTTACCTTGTTTGGAGATGATATTGTTATAACGCCTCCTGTTGAAGAAAGAGTCGCAGGAGTAATTTCAATACCATCAGGGGCAGTAAAAGTGATAGGATACTCTGAGCCATTATTATAAATAGTTGTTGTTGTTTCTGTTTTAAAATAGTTAATGACCAGAGCACCCTTTTCACTTTCTAAACTTGGTGTTATCTCAACAACTGATAAGTCTGCTATTGAACCGAGCATACCACTTGCTGATGCACCAATTGTTATATAAAATCTTCCGCTTTTATTAGGTACGATTCTAAAAGATAGTTCTTTAAAATTTTGTGTGAGCGGTGCTACACTTTCGCTTGCTAACGATTCTCCCGAATTGTCTTTCTCGCTATTTACACCTATCACAAAATTTGTGGTGGAGTTACTATGTCTTGTATACTTAACTGAAAACATATAAGATTTATACGCTTCTAAATCTACAGGATAAGAATATACAGATTCAGCATTACTTCCGCCTACTCCATCCCATCTTACAAACATTAATCTTTTTGATGGCCAATAGTTTTGCGAATCCATATATCTGACTCCACCACTTCCAGCTTCTGTCCATCCGTCAAGTTGAAAATTTGTACAGTCCCACCCAAAATTATTTGGTTCACTACCAACTCCAACTTTACCGTTTCCATCCCAATCTTTTACAAGATTCTCATTTTGAGAATATAATAACGATGAAAACAGTATTAATGTTATTGTAAACAATATTTTTTGATAAGTAGAAGATTTTAAATTCATAGTTGTATTTTTTATAAAAAAGCCCTTAATTTTAATTATATAGCATAATAATCCCAAATTGTCCATCATTAATTATATTTAGAATAATTAATGATATGTACTCAGTGGTACTTTATTACATTTTACCCCCAACGCCCTAATGGGGGCTAATAGCCAGCCTATTGCGATTAGCCAACAGATCTAAAAGTCCCCTTTAGGGAAACAACGTTCAGCGAAGCTAATTTGGGGATTATTTGTTGATTTTTTCAACTTCCTTCCCCATTTACTTTAATGGACAACTTCGGGTAATCATTAAGAGCTTTTACTTTTTATCAATTTCTTTTTTCCAAATATCTATACATCTCAGAGGCTGCTAATAAAAATGCACCTACTCCAAAATCTGCTGTTGTGTCGGCATCTACTTTATGCTGACTAGCATTTTCACCAATCGGCTGAACATATCCAACTTTACCATCTTCTTGTAAAGCTATTTCAGTTAGATATTTCCAAGCCTTATCAATTGTTTCTTTATATTCGTTTTTGTCTAGATATCCATTATTTACACCCCAAAGAAAACCATAAGTAAAAAATGCAGTTCCACTTGTTTCATATCCAGAAGCATAGTCAGGATCCATTAAACTTCTTGACCAATATCCCTCCTCTAATTGAAGTTCTGCCAATTTTTTAGCCATGTTCTTATAATAAGTAATATATGTGTCTCGATGAGCATCATTTTGAGGTAAATCTTCTAAAACCTTGGCAAATCCAGCAAATACCCATCCATTTCCTCGTGACCAAAAATCTTTTAAATCATTAGGTGTTTTATGTTTTGGATAAATATATTTTGCATCTCGAAAATATAGAGCCTCTTTTTCATCATACATAATGTAGTTTGCATACTCCCAATATTCATATAGCTTTTCGAGATATAATGGATTTTCAGTTATGTTATACAGCTTGGTCATAACAGGCATTACCATATAAAGTCCATCAGACCACCACCAATAGTCATTTTTATCACTGTTCATTTGATACTCCATAACCTCTTTTGCTCTTGCAATTTTATATTCTGCAGGCTCTAAATTATATAGGTCAGCATATGTTTGAAAACAGATTTGAAAGTCTCCAAACAACACATAATCATCTGATTCACCATAGCTATATCTCCAATTTGCTTTATCATCAGATTTTGCACCTTTCCATTCGTTATGCTCTGCCCAGTTAGTAGTGAATTTTAGAAACTCTTCGTTTTTCAACACCTTATAAACCTCCATATTGCCAGTGTGATAAGCTGCATGGTGCCAAAATGAATTTGTTTGATAAGAGTTATTATTTTGCCAATATTTATTTACTTTATTAATAATATCGACTACTTCTTCCATTTTTTCATTTTTAGATGAACAACTTACAATAGACAACATGATAAATGCTATAATTACAAATTTTAATATTTTCATACTATAAAAGTTTATATTAATTATTTAAAAATTTCTTCATATCCCAGGATGATTTCCATTCAATAAACGGGACACCACTATTATCAAACTCAATGGGTAACCATACATATCTGCCATCTATAGGGTTTTTAGGTCTCCACATATCACCCATAAAGATAAACTTATTTTTATATCCTTCCACCTTTATAACAAATGTGCTTTGTGAGCCAAATGTAATTTCTGATTTTTCTCCTCTTGCAGGATTTGGCAATTGACTCCATGATCCCCATATTGATGATGCTTGAAACAATCTTGCTTTATTAGGTTCCCATCCTGTACAACCTGAAGTAATCATCCAATATTCATTATCTTTTTTAAAGATAGCTGGTGCTTCATTATTTCCTCCAGGAAAAATTCTCATGTATTTTCCTGTATGTGAGAGGTAATCATCTGATAACTCAGCAATGTGTATAGTTAAATTATCCTCAGATGAATAGATGTGATATGCTTTTTCATCGTCATCTACAAATAGTGTCATATCTCTCGCCATTTGACCTGTTTCAAAATCTCTTTTAATGAAAAGTCCTTGTTTTAATGCAACTTGCCATTCAGGAGTCCACCATTTATTTTTAAAATATTCAAGATCGTAATTTACATTCCTATCTATATCAATCATATTAAATGGATATATTTTTGGATTTACCCTACCTGAGCCTAAATATTCAAATGGGCCAGTTGGATTATCACTAATGGCAACTGCACTTCTTGCTGCACTATATCCTCTACCCTTCAGTTCCAAGTGAAACCACATTACGAATTTATTTGTTTTTTTATTGTAAATTACCTTTGGTCTTTCAATAGTAGATCCACGTACAATATCGCTCTTTTCATCTTCACTAACTGGAAGTGCAATGCTTTCAAATTTCCAATTTACTAAATCAGAGGATGAGTAGCATGTAACTCCTACCAAAGCAGCGTTAGAATTTTCACCTTTATGTTCTCCAAACCAATAATATTTACCATTGTGATATAAAACTCCGCCACCATGAGCATTAATATGCTCTCCATTATTATCGAGCCAAAGAGCTCCTGGTTCAACTAAACTTCCATCTTCAAAAGTAATCTTATTAGATGTTGTATTACAACTAACTAATAAAATCAAGAACAATATTATAGTTGAATAAAAATTAAATAGTTTCATTTTAGATTTTAATTATTTTAGCATAGAGTAGAAAATCTATTTATTCTACTCTATACTTGTATCACTACAGATTTAATTAATATTCCATTTCGTC
>CAZHHH010000090.1:0-12086 GCA_964532085.1 uncultured Marinilabiliaceae bacterium | reverse complement strand
TCTTAAAGAAGCCCTGGCCCATCTCGGCCCGGTGATGCAGCGGCCGAACCGCTTCCCGGTAAAGGGCAAATACAGCAACGCCGCAGAGCTGGCCCGGGCAGCGGAAAAGCGCAACCTTTTTATCGCCCGGCTCGGCAACGTCAATTACGTAGTCTCGCCCCAAAAGGCTCTGGGCCTGCAGCAGTCCCAGAGCCACCGGGTCTCTTCGCTGGTGCGCTCTTTGACAGATCACAAGCAGCTTGCCAAGGACCACCTGGCGGCCCTCGGGCTGCCTGTGCCGAAAGGCCGTCTATTCAGCGACTTTGACCGGGCGGCGGATTACCTGGCAGAATGCGGCTACCCCCTGGTGGTTAAGCCCCTGCAGGGATCTTACGGCCTCGGTGTAACCGTCGATGTTCGCACGGCAGAAGAACTTCGCGCTGCTTTCGGCTACGCCCGGCAATATCATGAGCAGGTGATCCTCGAGGAGTTTGTCCAAGGCCTCGATGTACGGGTTCTGGTGATCGGGGGTAAAGCCGGCGCCGCGCTCTCCAGAATACCCGCACATGTTACCGGTGACGGTAAGAGCAGTATTGATCGGCTTATTCTGCAGAAAAACAGGCTGCGCTTTGAAAATCCGCGCCTCGGTAAAGCCCCGATCATCCCCGATCGCGATATAGATAGATTTCTGGCCCGGCAGGGCTATTCTCTGGAGAGCATCCCCAAAAAGGGCGAGGTGGTTTTCCTTCGCTTAAAAGCCAATATCGGCGCTGGGGCCGACAGCGTTGTCCTGACCGATCAGATCCATCCCGACCTGACGCGGCTGGCCGAGGAGGCCGCTGCGGCCTTCGGCGTCGTCGATTTTTGGGGTGTCGATCTCCTTGTTGAGAGGATCGATCGGCCTCGCGGTGAGCAGCGCACGGTAATCCTGGAGGTAAATTCCCGGGCTAATATTTTCAACGTACAATTTCCGCTCTACGGCGTCCCTTTTGATGCAGCTCGCTCGCTTATCGATTCCCTTTTACCTGAAGAAACGACAGACAGCGCCTATCCCTGCGAGGCTCTCGAGATCGAGGTAACCGGCCGGCTTAGCTCTAGGTTTTTGAAGCGGGCCGGCAAGGCGGCCCGCAGACTGGCCCTGCGGGGCCATATCCGCCAGGTGGGATCTGCCGCGCAGGCGGTCGTTTACGGCCGGAAGCACCGGATTCTCACCTTTCTGGATCGGCTGTGGGGCTGGCGCGAGGGCGACTGGCTTGTCGATGGGCTTGGGCTGTCGGCCCATAACGGTACAGCAGAAAAAACGTTCAGGGTTATACGGGAGCAGGATCTCCCCGCAACCCAGCCTGGGTTCACTGCTGATGCTTCCCAGCCCTGTTTGCAAAAGGCAGCCCGGCGGACTTATGACTTTACGCCTGAGGATAGAGCTCAGGGAGCAGAGATCAACACCGCACTCTTTCTGGAAGAATTCGCGAACAGAGGTTACCGCGCTGAAGCGTTGGGCGATGGTTTGTTAAAGATAAAGAGGGAAAATCGACTGGGGATTACGAATATATATTTCAGCTCTCTTTTTTGCGACAAAGCCTGCGGTAATATTCACCCGGCCAAAAAAATATTGGCGTTGAAGGGGATTCCAGTTTTACGCGGGCTTCGCTTTAAGATGAGTGAGTTGAACCAGGCGCTGCGCTATTTCGATCGCTTAAAGGGTCCCTGCGTCCTGACGATTATCCATCCACAGCAGGGGAACAGCTCCCAGCTGATCAGTGCCAAAGAGGAGCTGAGCGCCGCCTGGCGAAAGGCGGTTAGCCGGGGGGTCAGGTACTTTATCATCGAGGAGCAGCTGCCAGGGCGTAATATCTGCGCTGCCGTTATTGCGGGGCAGTTCGCCGGGGCTCAGATGCGGCTGCCCTTGAGCCTTTGCGGCGACGGTGTGCTGATGCCGGCTCAGCTGATTGAAAAAAAGAACGAGGCTCGTTCGATGAACCCGTGGTACCGGGATAAGCTTTTGCCTGATGCCGGTCATTTTAAAAAGCAGTTTGCCGCTGCAGGCTACCGTCCCGATGAGATCCTGCCCCGGGGTGAAAGACTCTACCTCGAAACAGAAGCGGTGCTGGAGCTGGGGGGAGAAACGGTGGGCTTGAAAAACTACCTGCACCGGGATTTTAAAGATATGGCGGTGAAGGCCGTCGGAGCCATTCCCGGTCTCGAGCTGGCTTTTGTACACTTGATCGTACCTAGGCCCGATGAACCGGCCTCAAAGCAGCAGTGGGCCGTAAAAAGAATCGAGACCAGGCCTGCACCGGCTGCCTTTCACTTTCCCTGGAGAGGCGAGCCTCATAACCTGGTGGAGAAGATAGTAGAAAGGCTATGCCTGACGGAAGGAACACTGTGGAGGGGCCCCCCGTCGCGCTAAAGAAAGTGCGGCGGCAGTAACAATAAATGGAGGGCGACTAAGTGGTAAGCAGAAAAAAAATAAGACGTAAACTAAAGCAATACTATTATCGAATGCTTTGTTTATTTCTAAACCCCAAAGGCAGTTTTCGGGATCCCTACAGCCGCTCCCCATTCAGGCGCTGGCTTACCGGAATAATGCCGGGTAACAACAATTCAGCGGCGAGCCTCAGGATCCATGGTGATGTAGCCGAGGTTGGTTTTCGTGGTTGGCTGGGCCGCAAAGCCAGATCCAACGGCCTCGAATGCTCATCGAGAAATAACGGGATGGCTATCGACGCCCTTCTCATCGGTCCTGGTGAAGACGTAGAAAACGTGATCCGCGAAGCCTGGAAGGGGCCGGCAAGGGCCCGGGTGACGAAAATCGAAGACCGGTGGTTTAATCGACCAGTTAAGACAGCCGGGGTGGATAATGCTGACGCGGATGGAAAAGACTCCTGGCCCCAGGAGATAGCGGACCAGGTGCACCGGACGATAAAATACCTGGCCCCGATAACAAAGCAACCTAATCAATATACGGAAGTTGGCCGGTTCAGCAACGCCAGTGAAATCTACCGGGCTACAGCTAATAGAAACCTTTTTGTGACCCACCAGTCAAACCTTAATTACGTTGCTTCGCCTGTGAAACAGGTGGGTTTTCAAAATTCGCTGAGCTCCCAGATCACTTCCTTGATTCGCTCAATTACAGATCACAAACATTTGACGAAGCTGCTGCTAAATGAGCGGGGCCTTCCCTTTCCGCATGGCAGTGTATTTACCGATATAAAAGATGCTGAAAAATACCTTCGTTCTAGCAGATTCCCGTTGGTTGTAAAGCCTGTAGCGGGCTCTTATGGCAGGGGGATCACGATAGATGTAGGGACGCCGGAAGAGCTAAGAGCCGCCTGGGATTTTGCCAGAAAATACGATGATCACATTATCTTAGAAGAGCTCATCGGGGGTGCAGATATCCGCGTGCTCGTTGTAGGGGGAACCGCCCGCGCAGCTTTGCTGAGGGTGCCGGCCAATGTGGTGGGCGATGGTAAAAATACAATCGAAAAATTGGTAGATCAAAAAAACAAAGAGCGTTATTCCAACCCACGGCTTTGCAAGTCTCCCATCATCGTCGATGCCCGCACTGAAAGTTTTTTGGAAGGGCAGGGCTATTCGCTGAAAAGCATACCGCCGGAAGGTGAGCTCGTCTTTCTTCATCTGAAAGCCAACCTTGAGGCGGGCGGCGACAGTATCGGGGTAACGGAGCAGATCCATCCTGATCTTTTAAAGCTGGCAGAAGAAGCGGCGGCAGCTCTAGGGACCGATGTTTACTGGGGCATCGATCTGATGGTGGAAAGAATTGATTTGCCGCGCGATCAGCAGCGTTGCGGCATCATTGAAGTTAATTCCAGGGCAAATATATTTAACGTGCAGTTTCCCATGTATGGCCATCCCGTTGACGTTGCTCAAGCGATGATCGATTATCTTTTTCCTGAGCAATGGCGCGATCAGGATTATCCCTTAGAAACAGTGACGGTAAAAATTACGGGTATCCTCAACCGCGACTTTATCAAGCTCGCCTATGAGAAATCGCAGGAGTACAGGATTAGCGGCAGCATCGGGCTGGCCCCCGACGGTAACAGCGCCCGGGTAAGGGCAACGGGGCGGCGGCACCACCTGTTGTTTTTCCTCGATGCTCTCTGGGATTGGGAGGACGATAGCGGTATAGTCGATGGGCTGCAAATCGATGAATATGATGGTGCAATAACCGAAGATGGGTTTATCATAGAAGATAGCTTTATTGATTACGGCGACAGCAGCTTTGGAGAGCCGGACACCCCTTCTGCGATCTTTGCAGAGCTGGAGCCCACGGTATATCCTTCAGCCGATCAGTCTGCGGATGAACCTTTTAGCCTCAATATGCAGCTTTACCTAAATGAGTTGGGGCGTCACGGCTGTGAGGCGAAGCCGCTGTACGAAGATCTCATTGAAATAAAAAAGGAAGGCACAATGGGTATAACCAGCATCTACCACAGCTCGATATTCTGTGACACGGTATTTGAAAAAGTTATCCCGGCTAAAAAAATATTAGCCTTTCACGGTCTCCCGGTAAGGCGCGCTGCGAAGTTCAAAGGAAGGATGCGCGCAAAAGCTGTTGAATATTACGAAAGGTTTTCGGAGGACTGTATATTAAGCAGCCTGCATCCCCTGAGGGTCGAAGAAAATTATATTAACAGTGCGGACAAACTTAGATCAGCCTGGCAAAGGGCCAGGAAAAGGGGCACTAACAATTTTACCCTTGAGAAGCAGCCGCCGGGGTGGAACATCTGTGTAGCCGTCGTTTCCAGCGAGGCAGCAGGGGCGATGTTGATCGAGCCGGTAAGCGTAATCGGAGACGGCTCATCGAGCATAACTGAGCTGATAGACGGGAAAAACAAGGTGCGCGCCCGGAATCCCTGGTACAAAGGCAGGCCTATCGAAATTAACAAAGTTCTTCTGAGACACCTGGAAGGGCTCGATATGCAGTTAGAGAGTATCCCTCGAAAAGGGGAAAAGATACCCCTGGAAAGCGGGGCCTGCTTGGAGATCGGCGGGGAAACAATTGCGGCTGATCACTACTTGCACAGCGATTTCAAGAAAAAAGCGGTGGAGGCGGTTAAAGCGATCCCCGGGCTGAACTTCGCTTTCGTTCATATGATTGTGCCCCGCCTGGGTGAGCCTGCCGGCGGACAAAGATGGGTTATATCCAAGGTGGAGACAGAGCCGCTGGCGGCGATGTTTCATTACCCCTGGAAAGGGCAGGGAGTAAATCTTGTAGAGAAAGTTGTTGCCAATTTGTGCCTGGGGCCGCATGCAATCTGGACAAAAAAGGGGGATAAAGTTGAATAGATCGCGCATAAAACGTCTCCTGAAAGGGCTTTATTACTTTCTTCTTTGCATATTATTGGCCCCCAGAAAAAGGGGCCTGGACCCCTATAAAGATGCACCGCTAAAGTATTGGATTACCCAAAGGGTGCCGGGTAATAGAAATTCCGCGGTATGTTTGCTTATTACCGGAAAAGTGTCCGGCGTCGGTTATCGCAACTGGCTAAGGCGGCGGGCCCGGATCAGGGGCCTCGATTACATTGTGCGCAGGCGGGACAAGCGTACAATTATCGCCCTTCTGATCGGATCTCCCACAGAAATTGAAGCTTTGGCTCACATTACCTGGAGGGGGCCTTCCAGGTCGAGAGTTGAAAAGGTGCGCGAGCTCTGGTTCAATAAGCTCGTGAAAATAAAATCGGATGAGGGCAAGGGCGAAGAAACGGTGGCCTGGTCCCGGGGAACCGCCAGTCTGATCCGCCGGGTACTGGTGCAATTACATTCCATCATGCAGCACCCCAATGAATACACCGAAACTGAGCGTGTCAGCGGCACCGATGAGATGATGAAAGCGGCCGAGGAGAGGAACCTGTTCACTTTGCGCTGCTTGCGGAAAGAGATGTATGTTACCTCTCCTGTCAAAACTATGGGTCTGCAAAGAACAAAGACCACCCGGGTCCCCATAATGATCTATACCCTTACAGATCACAAAGATCTGGCCAAAAAATTTCTATCCAGCAGCGGGCTGCCTGTGCCCGGGGGCGGTCTCTTTGAAGATCTTGATGCGGCAAAAGAATACCTGGCCCGTTCCAACGGTCCTTTGGTGGTTAAACCTGCGGTGGGCCTCAACGGAGCAGGCGTAACCGTTGATATCCGTACCGAAAGCGCCCTGGAAGCCGCCTGGAATCACGCGAAACAGTTTCATGACACCATCGTGATGGAAGAGCTTGTTGAAGGCGTCGATATAAGGGTAATCTTAATCGGGGGCAAGGCAAAAGCAGCCTATATCAGGGTCCCCGCCAATGTAGTAGGCGATGGAATTAACACTGTAGAGCAGCTTATGGATCAGAAGAACAGGCTCAGGCTTAAGCATCCCCATCTGAGCAAAAACCTGATTGTTCCCGATGATTACTCCGACAGCTATTTAAGCCGTCAGGGGCACTCATTTGACAGTGTGCCACCGGCCGGCGAAATTGTCTTTTTGCACCTGAAAGCGAACATCTCCAGGGGTGGAGACAGCGTTAATATAACTGATTACCTGCATCAAGATCTGATGCGCCTCGCTGAAGAGGCCGGGGCGGTGTTCGGGGATGTTGATTACTGGGGAATAGATCTTTTAGTAGAAAGAATCGATCTGCCCAGGGACAAGCAAAAAGCGGTCATCATCGAGCTGAACTCTACTGCTAATATAGAAGGCGTCAACTACCCTTTCTATGGTCGCCGGGTTAACGCGGCCAAGGCTTTTATCGATTATCTTTTCCCTGAAGACACTGGTGATAATTCCTATCCTCTTGACACCGTGAAAGCCCGAGTAACGGGATATTTAAGCCCCGCTTTCGCGGAGCAGATCGGGGAGCTGGCCGGCGAACTGGATCTTGACGGCTCTCTTAGAGCTGGTGACAGCGCTGCAGAAATAATCCTATCGGGCCGACAGCACCGTATTCTCGCCTTGCTGGATCGCGTTTGGCATTGGCAGAAAAAGAGTCATCTTGTTGATGGGCTACAGATCTGCTCTCACAGCGAAAAGGTAGAAAAGGGGTTTGCCGTCGAGGTCACTCAGCCCGCAGAGACTCCCCTTTACTGTGGCCCAAGGGATGTTCTGGATCTTGAACAGTTAGACAGCAATAGTTACAGCCTCGCCGGGGATCACCCGGACCAGAATATTTCGCTGAATAAGCGGCTATTCTTTGACGAATTTAAAAAACGCGGCTATCGTCCTGCTGAGCTTTACGAAGATCTGCTGGAGATACGTAAAGGCGATGCTACCGGTGTTACCGGGATGTATCACAGCTCCCTTTTTTCCGATCGGGTTTGCGACAGGCGTTACCCGGCTAAAAAGCTGCTGGCGTTAAAGGGCCTGCCGGTGCTGCGCGGAGCCAACTTTAGATGCAGTAGACGGCGGAGAGCCCTGGCTTACTTTAGACAGCTGCCCAGGCCCAGCCTGGTTACCAGGTTGCTTCCGGGCCAGTATGAGACTTACCTGGTTAAGGATGAAGAAAAACTGAAATATATCTGGAAAAGTGCCCGTAAGGTCGGCACCAGCCAGATCTCGATTGAGGAACAGATCGATGGTTGGAACGTTTTAGTTGCTGTCGTCGCCGGCAAGGCGGTGGGCGAGTTAATTGTGGAGCCCCTGGGCCTGTACGGTGACGGTGTTTCTACTGTCAGGGAGCTGATTAAAGAAAAGAACAGGAAGCGGGCGCAAAATCCCTGGTACAAAGAGAAGCCCATCGCTATTTCCAGCGATCTAAAACGCCGCTTAAAATTAAACGATATGGATCTGGATACTGTACCGGGCAAAGGCATAAAGGTCCCGCTGGAATCGACAGTAGGGTTCGAATATGGAGGAGAAACTGTCAACGCCACCGGGTTGCTTCATGACGACTTCAGGGGAAAAGCCGTTGAAGCGGTGGAGGCCATCCCCGGCCTGGAATTCACCGTAGTCCAGATGCTGATCCCGCAACCCGGACAGCCGGCTAGCGGTCAGAGATGGGCGATCTACAGTTTGGATACAAAGCCTGATGTGGCCATGTTTCACTATCCCGGGAAGGGCGAGCCCATCGATCTTGCCGGCAGGGTGGTTGAAGATCTCTGTTTGGCTGGCAGGGTCAGGTGGATGAAAGAAAGGTAGAAGGCAAGAAAAAAGGGAACCAAGGAGCTGGGTTCATGAAACGTAAGCTTAAGTACCTATATTACAAGATGGCTTCTATCTTGTTGGGTAAAAACGCCCTGGACTATTCCGGCCGGGGCTGCAGGTACAAGATCGCCCGATTACTGCCGGGGCGTTCTTCAGCGGTGCTGCTCATAATCAAGGGGAAGGTTTCCGGTGTGGGTTACAACCGGTGGCTGCGCAGCAATGCTCGCGATCACAAAGTAAACGGCTGGATCAGGAGACGGAATAAACACACTGTTGAAGTTTTGTTGGTGGGCAAGTTAAAGCGGGTAGACGCTGTGGTTGATCTTGTGAAAAGTTCAAGGTTCACCGGGATAGATCAGATCAATGAGCGATGGCTGGTGAAAGAAAAAGCGGGGGATTTGGCAGCGTCATTGAGAAATCAGGGCGGGGAAAGGGATGGGGGCAGAAAGTTTACCATTACTTTCGCCGGTGATACCAGCCTGGGGGATAATGATCTGAGAAAACGCAGGAACAAGGATGCTTTAAAGCGCCTGGAGAATGAGCCGCTTTCTTTTTTCAAGGGGGTTACACCCCTTATAAAAAATACCGATCACTTGATTGTAAATGTTGAGACCGTGTTGGCCAAAAAGCCGAGTAGAGTTTTCGATAAAAATTATCTGAAGTGGGATGACCCCGAACGTACAGTCAATATTTTAAAGAAAATAGGCGTTACCGCAGCCAGCCTTGCCAACAACCATATTATGGATTACGGCGCTGATTTGATGCTATCAACGAAAAATAGATTGATCGAAGCAGGGATAGCCTGCTTCGGTGTTGGTACAAATTTAAAAGAAGCAGCAAGGCCTTTGAAGTTACCCCTTGAAGGGCGTTATAGCAATAAAAACATATACATATTTAATGGGATGCGCGCATCAAAGCGGTACTGGGAAAAGTACCGCTTCTTTGCAGGGGCAGAAAACCCTGGGGTTAACTCTTTAAATGAGCGTCGCATTGGTAGGTCTATAGCACGCATCAGGAAAAAATATCCCGAAGCATTAATTATTATTTGCCCCCACTGGCAGGGCCTAGATTATAAATGGGCTAACGACCGGCTGGTCCAGATCTGTAGAGGCTTTATTGATAAAGGCGCCGATTTAGTTATTGGCCATGGGCCCCATATGATGCAACAAGTTGAGCAATATTCCTCGGGGCTTATAGTTTATTCACTTGGAAACTTTGTTTTTAACACGGGCGGAGAGTACAAGAAAAGGGGTGTACCTCCGTATAGTTTGATTGCACGTTTAGAGATAAGGGAAAAAAGAAAAAAGTGGTCGGCAAACTGTAAGCTGTATCCCATACTGACAGATAACAGAAGGCAGGGCTTCTGCTCTAGGCCTGTTACTAGAAATGAAGCAAATGATGCTTATGCGCAGCTGGCTGCTCACTCGCTAGATCGGGATAGGTTTACAGGTGTTTTTAATTTAGCTAAAGATAGGCGTGGCTGGTATTTTAATGCCGGCGAATCCGAAAAAGTAACCAAGGGTGATTTCGGCATAGGTGGAGCAGAATTGGTAAAATATTTATCAGGTGAAAAAAGCATTAGGCAAATTGATTTCAATAACATTGCAGTTCTCGAAAAATTAGTTGGTGAGATGGAGCAATTTCATCTTAGGTTGGATAAAGATCTAAAAGTATTCTATCGACATCTTTTTAGAAGCAAATTGCTAAGGCCAGGAGGCAGTGGAGAATATTTATACAAAAAATTAAGCGACATAGTCAAAAGGGATTATGTAAGTTTCACTATATCGCGAAAATTTGCCCTGCGCAGATTGAACATAAGGCGCGCTATTTCTTTTAGGGATATTCTGGTGGAAAGATCAGAAATACGAAGGTTGGGTAGGGATTATGACATAGCAAAAAAATTAAATAACAAAAAGACTGCGTATATGTTTGCGGATAAGATTGGGCTACGTAGGCCGGTTACAGATCCCCAAATTTATAAATTTGATGAGATAGAACCACAAACGGGACCAGTTGTTATTAAACCTTTAAATGCTACAGGTTCCATGGGGGTTTATCTTATTTTTAATAAGAATAGGATATTTTCAGCAAGGGATGGTCTGTTTCTTAATGATTGGTCAGAATTAGTGAGCGATGTTCAACAAAAAATGAGTGATGATTTAAGGGGAGAAAGAAAATATTTTAGAAGAGACGAATGGATGATTGAGGAATTAATTACAAGTCCGGAGGGAGATGATATACCGGCTACGGATCTTAAATTTTTTAGTTTTTATGGAGAAGTAGTCATGGTATTGGAAATAAATAGAGTGGCTCATCATAAAAAGTATTGTTATTGGGATAAGGAGATGAATTTGATCAAAACAGGCCGTCATGATTTAGAAAGTCAATTTTATAAAGGTGCTGGATTTTCAGAAGAAGACTTGGAGATAGTTGTTCGGACTAGCCTTCAAATACCGACACCATTTGTTCGAATTGACATGCTCAAAGGCCGTGATGGCTTAGTGTTCGGCGAATTTCAATTTATAACGGGCAACTTTGAAGCTTACAATGATGAGTACGACCGGAAATTGGGTGAAGCTTATCGTATAGCGGAGCAAAAAATTATAGAAGATCTGTTAAGAGGCAAAACATTTGAGGCTTTTAGCAGCCTATTTTTAAAGTGAATCAATTCGCTTTAAGGGCAATATTATGGCAATATTGGTCATCCGTACTCCATGCCAGCTGGTTTTAAAACTTTGGCTAAACGAAAAATAAAAAGGGGAAAGGGAAAATTAAATGAAAATGAAAGCCAGGCGATTATTGAAATACCTTTATTTTGGGACTCTCTGTACATTGTTGAATCCGGATGGTAACGATAACAATCCATATGTGGGGTCTCCGGTTAAATATCGTTTAACTAAAATTGTACCCTCAAAAAATAAAGCTGCTGTAAAGCTTTTAATTAGCGGCAACGTAAGGGGAACCAATTTGAACAAATGGTTACGCAATATAGCCAGAATTTATAAACTTGAGTATTGGCTCAAAAATATAGATAAAAATACTATAGAAATACTGGCAATTGGCTTATCCGACAGGGTGCAAAGGTTTGTTGTTATCGTTCGAGAGGGTTTTAAGAAAGAAAAGATTGATAGATTTAATACATTATGGTTCAACAAACCGCAAAAAGCTGTAACGAATGGTTATCTGAATTGTATTGATGTGCAACCATGTGGTACAGGTTCAGGCCAGGAATCTTATATAATTAACTTTGGTGGAGACACATGCCTTGGCGATTATTATTTAGATAAACCGCAATATATAACTCATTTTGAAAGGCTGAAAGAAAACCCCCTTTCCTTTTTTGAAGGTGTAAAGCCGCTAGTAGATAATAGTGATTTCCTTATTTTAAATTACTCATCGGTCTTGGCAGATAATCTGCCAAACTATCTTGAAAGAAAGAAATATTCTAACTGGGATAATCCAACTAGAACAATTGATTTATTTAAACAACTTGGAGTTACAGCAGTCAGTTTGGCTAACAACTATACCATGGTTTATGGCTCTGATATCCTGTTGGAAACAAAAAGACAGCTTGAACAGGCTGGAATTAAATGTTTTGGAGCTGGCAAAGATATAGCAGATTCTGCAAGACCTTTAAGACTAGAATTGCGGGGTATAAAAAGCAATAAAACGGTCTATATATTTGCTGGTATGCATGCGTCTAAGCGTTACCGGGATAAGCACAAGACTTTTGCTAACAAAAATAGCCCTGGCATTAATTACTTAAGCTTAGCTAGGATAAAAAGAGATATAGTGTATATACGCGCAATGGAACCCGATGCTCTAGTAATCATATTCCCCCACTGGCAAGGTTTGAAGTACCGGCATATAACAGCTAAAATCAAAGAAATGTGTAAAGAGTTAATTGCTGCGGGCGCCAACTATGTACTTGGCCATGGAACTCACATGTACGAATGCGACAAAAAGG
>CAZHHH010000089.1:0-12107 GCA_964532085.1 uncultured Marinilabiliaceae bacterium | reverse complement strand
AATAATTAAAAAAGAGTATCTGCCTCTCTTATTGTATTAAGAGGAGTTTAAAATGATTATAAAAATTAGTACTAATAATGTTTTAGATACTGTGAAGTACATCTGCAGCATCTGGATTTTTGTCAAATTCAGCTTTAACAAAAGGACATAGCGGTAGAACTTTTACTCCTTTTTCTCTTGCGTATTCAACTACTTTGAAAAATAGTTTTCTTCCAAATCCTTTTCCACTATGTATGCTATCAACTCCTGTGTGGTCAACTATAAACATCTCAGTTCCTGCCCATGAAAAAGTCATTTCTCCAGCATATAGGTCGTTTTCATATATGACAAATTTGCCTTTAGTGCCGTCTTCTTCAAATTCTATTTTAATCATAAAAAATTATTTTTTAATTGTTAAAGCCCCAGATGGACATTTCGAAACTTGATCAATAACCTCTTCACTTGTAGCATTATGTGGTTTTATCCATGGTCTCTCTTTTGGATTATAAACGTTAGGTAACATCTTAACGCAAATGCCTGCGTGTGTACATAAATCAGGTTTCCAGACAATTGTAATCTCTCCGTTTGAATATTCTCTCACAGTCATAACTATTGTATTTGTATAAATATTATTCGAATTAAGTCCATAATTCTATTGTTAAACTAAATTAGGATAATTTTATTAGAGAATGTTGAAATATTGAGTAATAACAAAAAATTAATTTTGCAGAAATGTAAATGATTACAGTTTATTTGATTTCGGATGTTAGCATATTAATTTGCAGAGACGCACGGCCGTGCATCTCTACAAAATAAATATCTTTCTAACTACATCCGCCTTGCACTACTCGTACTTTTTTCTCTATTGGTTTAGACATTTCAGAGAGTGCAGTTTCTATCTCTTGCAGTTGTCGGGCTGCGTCTTCTCTAAATAACTTAATGGTTAGCTCTTGCTTTGTGGGGTTATCTCCAAGGGGCTTTTGCAAATAGAATAGTTTATAAAACTCATCCATATTTTCCTTTAAAGCTAATCCGTGATTATCTCCATGGAAGCGAGCTAGCAAACAAGCTCTACTTGCCTGATTTAGTGATGATCCATAGAAAATATTTGTTTTTATTCGTTGCCTAAAAAGAGGACGATATTCCAAGTCGCCCAGCTCTTCTAGTGGTATATTAATTGCTGTTGGAATATGAGATTTGTCAAATTCCTCCTTTGAGCGAACGTCAATAAGATTATAATTATAATAGTTGTTTATAAGTTCATAAGCTAGCTTGTCAGAATCTATTAATTTTGGAACACACTCACCTGTGGCGGCTCTTTTCTCTAGCTTTGCCATTACATAATCGTCACGCGAAGGTGTAATTATTATGATTAATAAAATTATCATTGGTATCGAAGCCCATTTCGCTGCTTGCAGAATGGCTGGCTTATCCCATTTTGCTTCTACTCCAGTAACTTTTTGTTGAATATATGTTATTGCAACAAATGCACCTAGCGCAATAATTGTCAATATCACAGCCCAAGTTGTACGAGAAATGCTTAGTGCTTCAGCAATGGTTGGTGAGCCTTGTGCATCGGCAAGATAAAAATCTTCTATAAGTGGAAAAACTTCCATAAAAAGGAAAATTCCAATAATTGAGCCACCAATAAATGCCATTGCATCTACTTTTCCGATAGCTGCAGCGCATACACTAGTGCCTGGACAAAATCCACCAATTATAAATCCTAACCCCATTATTATTCCGCCCACAATTGCAGAACGTACAAAAAATGGATTTACAAAAACATACTCAATATTTATAAGTCCAGTGTGACTTAGGAAAAGTATCCCTATCATCGCTGTAACGCCAGCTGTGAAGAACACTTTAATAACTGTAAAGTCGTAGCCATAAAAGAGTCCGACTAATTTTTTTGTGCTTGAAAAACCTGCTTGTTCAAGTGCGAAGCCAAATCCTATTCCCATTATTAATGCAATAAGGTAATTAAATTCTCCGCTTATTATATCTGGTACTAATGGTCCCATATTACAAAATTTTAAAGGTTTAGTTTAAGTAATTATTTAATCCACAATTTTCTGAAAAACCATGCAAATGAGTATGCTCCGCCAAAAATGGCCATCATTGTCATAATTCCTCCTAGCGACATAACCGCCATTCCACTAAGTGCCGAACCGCTTGTACAACCTCGCCCTAGCTGACTCCCAAATCCAAAAAGAAGTCCACCAATTACTGCAGTGACTATTCTTGTGCGATTGGTTATTGCTGCGCCTTTTTCTAATTTAAGACCAATTCTGTTGGAAATTAATCCTGAAATAAATGCGCCAATAATTATTCCTATTACTTCAAATACTAGCCACGATTTCATAGTGCCGTCTGGATGTTCTGCTGCATAATCTTGATACGCTGCAGAAGTTTCGTAATGTTCTGGTGCAACGGCTTTTACTCCTGTTGCAACAACACTTTTTACTGCACCACTTGCTCCAAGGCCGCGACCAGTGATATATACCGTTGCTATAAGTACTAAACCTAGTAATACTCCAGCAACGTATGGATTCATATATTCATTATTCTTCATTGTTGTTTTGGTTTTGAGTTTTATTATCTTCTTTCTCTTCATCAATTATTTCAAGCTCTTCATAGCCTGTTATCATCGCTTTTATATTTGATAATGGCGTTGTGCCTGTTGTAGTCATATATACGTGAATGATAGCAAACATAAGCACTAAATATGCTCCTAAAGTATGCAACCAAGCTATTATTTCTAATGGGATTTTACTTATAACAACCATATTATTTTCATCTATGGTTCTGTAAAACATATAGAGAAATCCTGTTGCTATTAAAAGTGGCGCAATCACTAATTTAAATCCTAAATATGTTACAGCTTGCAATGGATTAAGCTTGTTTTTTAGGCTTTTATGTGTAGGATGCGGTTCTCCCTTAAACATTCCATAAGTGTAATATCTAACTTGTGCCGTTAGTTTTGAAAATGATGGAATATATTGTTTCCACTCTCCAGTTGTAATGTGCCAAAATATTGCTAAAACAATTAGTCCGATAAGCATCCACGCTGCTGTTCTGTGATATGCAACTGCTTTTTCATATCCAAATAGCTTAAATGAATCGTGTACTTCAAAACCAGTTAGGGCTAAGAAGAAGATAAGTATGGCTTGTGACCAGTGCCAAAATCTTTCAAAACGTTTATATATATATACTGTTTCCATTTTGTCTTTTATTTAGGTTGTATATTTTGAGATTCTATTTTATTATTTTTAATAGCAATTATAAATCTTATTAAAGCATGAATAAACACACCTATGGATGCTCCAATTAACATTAGTTTACCAAGTACATTTATACCTGCGTGTCTATCTCTTCCTGGCAGGTAGAAGTCTGTTAAAGACGCCAAGCGTCCATTATCTCTAGTGTGACACTCTGCACAAGAGAGTGATTGCTCTTTTGGTGCTACCATATGATTAACAGGCCAATACATCTCTGTTTCCACAAAACCATATTCTCCGCTATATGGTAAATTTACAATCTGCATTCCTGCAATTGAAGATTCGTGCCAATTAAAATCCATCCAGAATGCACTATCTCCTTTTGCAGCACTCCATAATTTTGGTTGAATCATCAATTTTGTATTTGGGTCATAAGGTTGGTCGCCTCTATGGACTTTTACAGGATAAATTTTAGAATTTATATCTGCCGCAGAACCTAAAAGTCGATTCATCTGAACAGGAATTTCGTCTATTTTATCACCTAATACATAGTGTGTTGCATTACCATTAAACCAATAATAATCAGGTTCTACATTTCTTTGCCACGTAAAAGTTCCTTTTTGTGATGTATATAATATATTTCCAAGAGAATCTTTTGTAGCAAATGGTTCTCCATTTTCCAAGTCACCCGCAGTTGACCAGTTCCACGACATTTTGGTAGCATTCTCTTTTGCATAAGTCGGAATATGACAAGTTTGGCAAGCTATGCGTCCAGTATGCACATTTAGCACTTTATCTTTGTGAGGTGTTAAGGTATGGCACTCGTCGCAAGTTAAACGATTAACGTGTGATGATGATACTGAATAAAGTGAACCTTTCATTTTATGATTTTCAGCTTTATGGCAATCTACACAGGTCATATTTATACCATTTGCAGCCATATGCACATCTATATTTCTGTCGCAAGATAGGAGAGCCTCTTCAAGGTCGCCGTGTTTTACGTTGTTACCGCCACCTCCATAAAAATGGCAAACTCCACAGTTTAATTTCCCTGGTCTTCCGACGTGTTGAGCAACTTCGGTGAGATTTACAGAGCGGTCTGGATAACCAGCCATTGCACTCCCTTTGTGATAAGCTTCACTTTGGTCGTGGCAAACCATACAGTCAACATTTACCGCATTCTCAAAGTCGAAAAGATTGTTTGACATTCCGAATCCGATATGACAAACTGCACAAGATTGTTCGTTGGATGTTGCTCCAATACAGAAGTTATTTAAGGCGTTTTGCTTTCCAATTTTATCAATACCTCTTCCCTCGATGTAGGATATTCTGTCCCAATTCCAGTGATTAGAGGCCATAATCTCTTTGTGGCTCTGGTTATGACAAGATATACACGCTTCTGTAACTTCTTGTGGAGTCTTAAAATCTTGCTGTAAAATCTCAAATTGAGAGTGGTCAACTTTTGGAGTAGGCTTTATGGCATACTCTTGTTGCAATTTATGCTGCACCAAATTTGGCAATTCAGGGCGATGAAAAAGATGAACACCCATAATTAACAGCACAATGCTCAGAATGACTGGTGGAATTACTTTTTTCATTTTGTAGAATATTATCTGTTTATATTTATTTCACATATAAGATTATAAATATAGTCAAATATCTATATATGTATAGCCATAATTTCAGAAAACTACTCTAATTTAAAATGAGTATTAATAAGCGATGTTTATTCGTATATGTCCACATCTATAAGTGGGATAAGTGGGATTTTTAAATATATGGATGTACCTTTTTGAATTTCAGACTCTACCCAAATAGTTCCTTGCATAAGGTCAATAAGTTTTTTCACAATTGTTAGTCCAATTCCAGCACCACGATAAAGTTTGTCTGTGTGAGAAGTTGC
The DNA here is from genome assembly GCA_964532085.1 of uncultured Marinilabiliaceae bacterium. Lineage (GTDB taxonomy): Bacteria > Bacteroidota > Bacteroidia > Bacteroidales > Marinilabiliaceae > CAZHHH01. The sequence continues at coordinate 7,004 of CAZHHH010000089.1, read as the reverse complement.
TTTGTGGAATGGCTTGAAAATTTCTTTTAGCTCTGATGGTGTAATTCCAATACCTGTGTCTCTAACAAAACATACAATATGCTTTTCCTCAACTTTATATCCAAAAGTAACTGAGCCTTTTTCAGTAAATTTTAAGGAGTTATTTATTAGATGATAAAAAATGTGTTTGAATCGTCCTCTATCAAAGAGTAGTTCAATATCATATTTTGAGTTTTTATTTTTAATATATTTTATTTCAAGGTTGTCTTTGTTTTTTGATGTAAAATTCTCTTCTATTTCATAAAATAGTTCGTTCAAATTAAAAGGCTCATCTGTCAATAGGCTTGTTTGTGAGTCGATGACAGACATATCAATAATTTCATCAACCATTTGTAATAAATCTTCTGCATTTTGGTTAATAGTTGAAACGAAAACTTGTTTCTCTTCAGTTTCAAAACTATCATCATCTAAGAATTTTGAAAATCCACAAATGGCGTGAAGTGGTGTTCTAATTTCGTGGCTAATGTTATTTAAAAAAGCAGTTTTTAATCTATCAGATTCTTCTGCCTTGTTTTTAGCAATAATAAGTTCCTGAGTTCTCTCATTTACAATTTTCTCAAGATATTCTTTATAGTTTCTTAACTCCTCATTCTGTTTTACAATTAGTTGCTGTTTTTCATCTAAGAGAATGTTTTTTTCGTCAATCTCTTCTTTTCCGTGTATTAGCTCACTTTTTAAATTGTATTTTTCTTTTTTATGTTTTTGCTCTCGTTTTATAATAATCTGTAAAGTAACAGTGAGCACAAAAGAAGAAAATATTATTATAAATAGTGGTGATTGCCAGAATGGCTTTTTAATAGTTATTTTAATCTCTTGATAACTAGCCTCTTCAAAATTACCGTTTAATGAGCTTTTTATTCTGAAATTATATTTTCCAGATTTTACATTTTTATAGGTAACGCTTGTTTTTTGTGTATAATTTGGCTGTAAATCTATATCGCTTAATTCATATTTATACCATACGCTTTCTGCATTTTCTAAAAACAGACCAATATAGTTAATTTCAATGTCGTACTTTCCTGGCTTTATCGATATTTTATCATCAACAGAGTACTCTTTATTGCCAATTTTTATAGAATTTATTGTCAAAATTGGGGTTATAGAGTCGGGTAAATCACTTTTGGGGTTATATATCCATAGACCAAAATTAGACCCCATTATTATTCTATTATTCTTAGAATTATAAATAGCATTTTTATTAAAATTATAATTGCTTTTAATATTTGCTAATTTATGAATGGGATTTACAGTGAAGTTTAAAGTTTTTATTCTACTAATTCCACCTGAATGTGTAACCCATATATTACCTGTCTTATCTGATGTTATAGCATTACAATAGTTTGAAAAAAGCCCCTCTTCCTTAGTTAGATTTGCTATTGAGTCTTCTTGCATCTTAAAAACTCCAGCCCCTTGTGTACCAATCCATATTGTTGAATCTGTATCTTCTGTAATTGGACCTATGGTGAATATTTTGTTGTCTGAATGAATAGTTAGTTTGGTAATTTTATCTTCTTCATCGATATAAGCGATGGTATTATTGGGTGTAGAGATCCATAATCTGTTTTTTGTATCGAGATAGATGTGGTTAATTAAATTGTGCGGCAGTCCACCTTTTTCTATTGTGTACCACTTTTGTGATTTGCTGTTGGTGCTTAACTTACAAATACCTTTTTTGGTGGCAATCCATACAGTTGTGTCTCTCCCCGTAATTGTAGTAATTGAATTTTCTAAAATTCCATTGGAAATATAGTATTGATTTATTTTTTCAGTTTTAATATCCATTATATAAAGTCCATCTTTCTCCGTTCCAAGCCAGATGGAGTCATTATTTATATATAGGGATGATACAGTGCTATTGCTAAGCTTAGAAGGTAAATTAATTGTTTTAGGAGGTTCTTCTTCTTTAAATTTGATGATTTTCCCAACTGTTCCTGCCCACATTACAGAGTCGTTGTCACAAGCAACAGAGAAAAAATTTCCACCATTTTCCAAATCATCAACCTGAAAATAGCTAAATGGTTGTTTACTAAGTTGTACTATGCCTGAGCCATAACCTCCAAACCAAATATTACCTTCTCTATCTTCAAAAACAGACTTCATATTTTTGTTTGAGTTTGGCAGATTTATCTCTTCAATATTATAATTATTTAGATGAATGTTGTTGATTGATTTAGATAACTTAATTACTCCAGAACCAAATGTAGAAATCCATATATTGTTTTGATTATCTTCAATTGCATCTTGTATTTGCCCTGTGATTTCCATTGGTTTTGTATTAACCAAATTGGCTTCTAAGGTCTCTAAATCAGTGTCGATTGTATATAATCCACGAGATTGACTTGCAATCAGTACCAAATTAGAGTCTGATAACTTTATAACTTTGGCAATATCGATTTTTTCAATATTTTTTATCTTGTGTTTTGGTATCCACTCATCATATCTGTTTTTTGTGAATAGCCACAATCCTTCTTGTGAACCTACTAATAATCTTGAGTTATCAATGAATGTGAAACTTTTTATGATTGATACTTCGTTATATTTTTTCGTTTTTATGCTATTTAAAACGGGGTCATATATTATAAAGCCATTGGAAAGGGTAGAGGCCCATATTTTTCCATCATAGGCTTTAGATATTTCAGTGATAGTTGATTTTTTCTCTGGATTATAAATCGATATTAAAGAGTCTTTAGAAAGTTTTGTTATTGTACCTTGAAAATGGCCAAACCAGATAGTGCCATTATCATAATAAGAGGTATTTATAAAATTCTTATTATCATAATTCTTATTGAATTTTTGTGTAAAATTTATTCCATCATATTTTACTAATCCATCTTCAGTTCCTATCCATAAAAAGCCATCATCTGATTGTGAAATGCTGTATATGTATGATTGTGGAAGAGTTTCTTGAAAAGATTTTAGCTTATAGTTTTGAGCTGACACATACTCTGTTTTTGCAGTAAAAAACAAAATAATAATTATGTTCAAAAACAAAAGCTTATCTATTTTATCAACTCTCATATCTAACTATTGAACTTTATTAATTTTTATTTTTGGGATATATATAGGTATCCCTCCCAAAGGGGAAGCAAAAAATGGAAGATTATGACCGTATTGATTCTTAACGATTATAACCACATTGTTATTGTTAATTTTTCGCTTTTTATCTTTAATAAATTGAACTTCTATAGTTGTGTTTCGCTCTTCTTCAGTTATTGGAAATCGGCTAGTACTCCACTTATTATCACCTGAGACTGGTGCTGTTATTCCATTTTTGCTTATGGAGAAAATCCTAATAAACCCATCATTATCCCAATCAAAATTAGATATCTCTATGGATGTAGTTTTGTCATCAATGAATGGATATATTTGCGATATCTGATTTTGATCATTATGTAATCTGAAAGTATATTTATAAGTAAAAATATTTGCCCCTTCTATTGGTAAATTCTTGTTTGGACTAGAACTTAAAAAATATCTGTATAAATTACCATCATTTCCCTCTAATCCTTCAGAAACTATCTTGAAAATTCTACCATCAAATTTTTCAACATATTCACCTTCAAATGGATTAAAAGGACCAAAAGTATAATAATCGTTATCATACTTAGCATCATTACCAAAAATTTTGGAGGCGAGGAGAGTGCCGCTTTCTACTTCACCGTATGATTTTCCTTCTTGTATTAGTGGGTGAGTCCAAGTTTGCTCACCTCCATAAATTGAAAATCGAGTTCTTGTGTTAAAAGCTTCATTTAATTCATCAAATTGACCACCAATGTCGGGATCAAAAACTCTAAGATATATGGGTTCTGAATAATCAGCTGGTACTAAAAAGAAAAATACTTGAAGTTTATCCTCGTCTCCCCACGAACTATCAGCATCTTTGCCCATAGTTACCAAAAAAGGTATATTCTCCTCTGGCGATGGTGCCTGTTGTGCAATAACTGAGAAAAACGTATATATAGATATCGATATTAGTATAATTCTCTTAATCATCAACATAATTATTTGAAAACAAGCTCTAATATATTGCTTTTATTTGATATTTGTGCTTCGGAAATGGGAATATTTAATTTTTGTTCATTTTTATTAAAATATTCGTTGATGAATTTATTTAAAGTTGTCTTTGATAATTTGTTATTATTTGGAGAAATCAATATTTCTAAATCAATATCTTTATTTTCTAAAATAAGTTGCATCTTATTTTATTAAATAAGAGAGAATTAATAAGCTCGTATGAGTTTATAGAGTGTTGATTTTTATATAATTCAGCAAGATGTCTATGTATAAATATCTTTTTTTCCGGATTTAAAGAGTTTAGATAACTGATAGTTATCATTTTATCTTTATTAGAGTGTTTATAGAAAGGGTCAATTTTTTTGCTAAACTCTTCGAATGAGTCAGAATGTTCTGTAAGAACTTCTTCGATATTTTCATAAACAAATAACTGTTTGGCAACTGAAATATTTTCGAATTTATTATTGAGTTTGTTAAATCCAGAAATGCCTAGTTTTACAGTTTTCTCTCCTTTTGTTTTGAAATTGTGTGAAGTGTTAGCGCTTTCTTCTACAAAATCACCATCAAAATTCCAGAAATAATTTGTTATAGCTATTTTGGGAAGATGACTATTGCTCGCAGAAAAATCAATCGCCTCATTCATCTTTACATAGGTTTGAGAATCAATATATGGTTGCTCTGGTTGCTCAATCTCAATATCTAATTCAAGTGTGAAAAGCACCGAGTCCTTAATCATTTTATCTTCAATTGATAGCAAAATATCGTGTTTGCCAACAGTAGAAAAACAGTGATAAACGTGTGCACCCTCTTTTATTATCTCTTCTTCAAATCTCCAAATATATTTTATAGTTGTATCCTCCTCACTAAAAATGTAGTCATCAACAAAAGTGTAACAAAAGTCTTTATCTTTTTGATATTTAAATTCATCAAATTCAATAACTTCTTTTTTGAATTTGTATATATTATCAAAGTTTTCTCTGTCTGAAGTAAAATATCCTTCTGTTAAAGTGTTATTTATGATTAGTCCGAAATCATCAAAAGGTGTATTAATATCACTTCCCAAATTGATTGGTCGTGTCCATTCCCCACCTTCTAAATGTGAGAAAAATATATCTTTACCTCCCTCTCCAGGCTGTCCATCTGATGTGAAAAACAACTTTCCTTCTGATGTTATGTAAGGATATGATTCGTTGCCAGGCGTGTTGACTGTGCAGCCTAAATTCACAGGTGGTAACCACTTTTCACCATCCCAATCAGAATAATATAAATCTGTCCCTCCAAATCCGCCTGGCATATCCGATGCAAAAAATAATCTTTGCTCACAGGGTGATAGCATCGGTGTTAATAACGAATAGTGAGGATCATTGAAAGGAAATGGCTTAATATTGCGCCATTTGTTATCAGAATAGTCTGCATAAAATATTCCTAATGGATTTATACTATCAGGAAAACTTTTAAAGTAAGGTGTTAATTTATGATTTCTATTAAAAAATGCGACTGACAAATCTTTACTAAAAGTTATTGGTCCATCATTCATTCTTGAAATCAAATCGTATGAAAATACTTCGCCTTCTTTGGATTTTATTGTGTCTGATAAGTCGGTATAGAATAGGGTGTAGGTCTTTTTTTTGAATATTGAAAACAAGCTTTGTTCTCTAAAAGTTGAGCAATATACCAAGCCATCCTTATACCACATAGGGGCAAAGTCGTTGTAGGCTGAGCTAAACGGAGTTGGCTCAACTGTATATTGCTTATGTTGCCCAAAGAGAAATGTCAATGGGGAAAATAAAAGCAAAAAACTAACTAAATGTATAGGTGTTAGCAAGTGTTTCATTTAGTTTTCTGAAATTGTTAACAAAGATACAAATATTTATCTTTAACATAATAATTATATATTTATTTTAAATAGTATAAGTGTTTTATAGAGGTTTTACGGACTTAAATCTAATATGTTTTAGTCTAAATTCCATAATTTTATAACAAAAATTAAAACTTAAACAGTTAAATATCTTAAATGTTAAATTAAAGATTCCTTGATACTATTTTAGGCTGTTTTTGTTAAAAAATGTATATTAGTTTTTTAAACTATAACTGTTGAAATAAATAATTATGAAAAAAGTATTTTTCCTATCCTTGATGATTTTCCTTTTAGGATGCTCAAATAATATTAATTTAAAGTCGGATAAGTTAATTGTTAAAATTTTTGATAAAAAGGAATTAATAGATATTCAGAATATTATCGATTTTGTTGATGATATAGTAAAAGAAAACACCAATCAAGAGGAGATAAATAAGGCATATCATCTCTATTTTGATACTCTTAAAGATAGTATGTTTGCCAGTAAGTTTATAGTTCCAATAAATCGTGATGAAAAACTGAAATTTTTAGAAAGCATTAATGAAAAAACAGTTGAAGAGTTTTGGTTAACAGATTATTCACAAAATAGATTCCTAATTTTAAATCGAAACGGAAAATTTATGGAATATTTGAAAAATATTGCTGAAACTGATACCGTTTACTACCATTTCTATGATAACTTTTATGCAGGGGGTGATATAACAATTTCTCAATTGATAATCCATTTCTCAAATAATAATGATATTGATTTCAATGAAGTAAAGAATCGTCTTCTTGCTGCAATTTGTTTATTTACAATTTCAGAGCCGGTGGTTAAAAGTTAATTGAGGCTTGTTTTGAGATGTTGGGTGTTGTAAAGGAGAAATATAATTAATTGATGTTTTTCGTATTATGTTAGGCCTTCAGCCTGCATTTACAGGGCGCATATTAACCTGTGGTGATACCACAGGCTATCATCTTTAAGGCCTTCAGCCTATTGGTCTGCATAAAACATAACCATTATGGAAATTATCCTCGCTCTGAAAGAGCAACATATTTTAGCCCAAGGTATCACCTTGGGTTATATAATTCGTAAGAAAAACACACTCTGAAA
>CAZHHH010000088.1:7956-12584 GCA_964532085.1 uncultured Marinilabiliaceae bacterium | reverse complement strand
ACTATGACAATGTTATTGATGCTGAAGGAATGCTTGTTTTACCTGGCGTAATTGACGATCAGGTTCATTTTAGAGAGCCAGGTTTGACTCATAAAGGAAATATCGAGAGCGAATCTACAGCTGCAGTTGCTGGTGGTGTCACCTCTTTTATGGAAATGCCAAATACTATTCCGCAGACTACAACAATTGAGCATTTAGAAGAAAAATATGATATCGCATCTAAAAGTTCTTTGGCAAACTACTCGTTTTATATGGGTGCTACCAATAGTAATATTGATGAAGTATTAAAAATCGACCCTAAAAATGTTTGTGGAGTAAAAGTTTTTATGGGTTCTTCAACTGGCGATATGCTTGTGGACAACAATGAGGTGCTAAATAAAATATTTAGTGAAGTGAAAACGCTAATTGCTACTCACTGTGAAGATGAAGAGACCATTAGGAATAATATGGAAAAATTTAAAAACAGATATGGAAATAAATTCCCATTCGCTTATCATTCACAAATCCGCTCTGACGAAGCTTGTTATATTTCCAGTTCAAAAGCTGTGGAGTTAGCTACAAAACACGGTAGTCGTCTTCATATATTACATATATCATCGGCTAAAGAGCTATCTCTTTTTGACAATAAATCACCTTTATCTGATAAGAAAATTACTGCTGAAGCTTGTGTTCATCATTTGTGGTTTCACGATGAGGATTATGACAAACTAGGCTGGCGAATAAAATGGAATCCATCAGTAAAAAATATAAAAGATAGAGATGCACTTCGTGAAGCTGTAAATAACAACATTATCGACGTGGTTGCAACTGACCACGCGCCGCATACTCTCAAAGAGAAACAACAAGGATATTTTGAATCTCCATCTGGTGGTCCACTCGTTCAACATTCACTTTCGGCAATGCTTGAAATGGCTGACCAGGGTGTTTTTTCAAGAGAAATGGTTGTGGAAAAAATGTGCCACGCTCCAGCAACTCTTTTTAATATAGATAAAAGAGGATTTTTGAGAGAGGGATATTTTGCCGATATAGCATTGGTTGACCCAAATAAAAATTGGAAAATCAGTGATAATAATGTATTATATTCTTGCAAATGGAGTCCATTTTCAGGAACATCATTCAATAATCTTGTTACTCACACTTGGGTGAATGGAAATTTAGTTTATGAAAATGGTAATATAAATAATAAAATAAAAGGTAAGAGACTTAATTTCAACAATTAAATAAATAAGGCTATGAAAAGATTGTTTATTATACCACTGTTTTTTCTTGTTTTATTTAGCTGCAAAAGAGAAGATGGCAATGTGGCTATTATAATTAATAATGAGATAAAAACAGTGCATAATATTGTTGCTGATACTATTATATATAATGTAACAATTAATAATCTGGACGAAAATGATTTATGGGCAGATGAACGCTTAAAAAACACTTATTATAAAAAGATTATTGACACTGTTTTTGAAAATGCTTATAATGGCGAATTAGAAGTATTCGATCAATTCTCCAATAAAAAACTGACTTTAGAAGAAATTCGTAAAATCGAATCAAGTGAAGGATATTCTCGTGAATTAATTAATGATTTGCAGTTTACAGAAGTTTGGTATATGTCTAAAAATGCTAAACATTTTCATAAAGAGATATTATACATAACAATTGGTTACCCTGTTTTTGACGGATATAGCGGTGAACAAAGAGGCTTAAAGCCTGTTTTTAAATTCAAACTCAAAGAGAAATGAGAATTAACGATAAGAAATATTTAGAAAAGTATAAAAAACTAATTGGCAATGAGATACCAAAAATGATTGCAAGTTTTAATTTTTCTGATAATCGTGATGAGTTTGAATATCTTACAAAATCTTCGGCAGTCTTCTCATCAAATATAGAAGGAAACAGTATCGACCTTAATTCTTTTATGAATTATGAAATGAATAAAGACAAATTCAAGGTTGGGAAAGAGATAGAAGAGATTATAGATTTAATAGAAGCATATAAATTTGCTCAAGCTAATAATCTTAATGAAAAAAACTTTTTGAATTGTCATAAGATATTATCGAATACCTTTCTTATAAAAAGCAAAAGGGGAAAATATCGAATTGAACAAGTTGGTGTTTTTGGGAAAAGAGGAGTAGCGTATATGGCTGTTGATCCTGAATTTGTAGAAAATGAAATACAACAGTTTTTTCAAGATTTAGATGAACTTATCTCAAGTGAACTTACTGATATTGAGGTTTTTTATTTTGCTTCGTTAATTCACTTGCGATTTGCACACATTCATCCGTTTAGAGATGGGAACGGAAGGGCTGCAAGGTTATTGGAGAAATGGTTTATTGCTGAGAAGTTGGGAAATAAATATTGGAATATACCATCTGAGGAATATTATAAGAATAATCAAGCAACATATTATGAAACAATAAATCTGGGTGTGAATTTTTATGAATTAGATTATGACAAATGTTATGATTTTTTAGAAATGCTCCCGAATTGTTTAAAAAGTTGAGAATTGAGAGATGATAGTTGAAAGCGATGCAGTGAGCGTAGTCGAACTGCTGGGTCTCGGCTCAGTCTCGTCGTAGGCGAGGATAAGGATGAAAATGTAGGGGTGACCCTGTGTGGTCATCCGTAACAATATAAAAAAGACACCTTGAGTAAATCAAATAGTTTTATTTAACATACTCAAAAACGCAGACAGTGTCTGCGGAATTCAATTTAAGTTAGTCTCATTACTTAAGGTTAATGAGAATTGATAGTATAGAAGAACGAAATTTCTATGAAACATAATTTATAAAACAGTTAATTTTGCTTAGCTAAAATCCTAATTATACACAACCCACATAATTATTAAAAATCATTTATAAAAACATATAAAATGAGCAAAAGTAGCTCTCTAGTATCACATTATAAGAATCATCCTACCATATCGACTTTGTTGAAAGCGATATCAGAAAAGCCTAAAGGCATTCAGCTGAAAGAGATTTCTGGTTCAATGCTGTCACTTATTGGAAGTATAGTTTCTAACAAAGGCAATATGCTGTTTATAACCTCAGATTATGAGTCGGCATCATATTTATATAATGATTTCACTCAATTAATGGATAAAAAGTCTGTTTTTCTTATTCCATCATCATTTAGAAGATTAACAAACATTTCTCAAACTGATGTTCAGCAAGTTATTATGCGTACGGATAGTTTAAAACAGCTTAATGAAAATACAAAAAACACTATTTTCATAACATATACAGAGGCTGTTATGGAGAAAATACCAGACAGCAAAACTCTTGAAGAGAACAGCATCAAACTTAAAGTAGAGGAAGATATCGATCTATATTTTGTAAGAGATATGCTGAAAGAGATGAACTTTCAAGAGACAGATTTTGTGCACGAACCTGGTCATTTTAGCATTAGGGGTTCTATTTTAGATGTTTTTAGTTTTTCAAATGATGAGCCATTTAGAGTTGACTTTTTTGGGGACACCGTAGAGAGTATTAGAACTTTTGATTTAGAAACTCAACTTTCGAAAGAGTCGCTGGATAATGTTACTATTATTCCACGAATTAAAGCTGCAAACAATAATCACATTGCAATTACTGAACTGGATATTTTTGAAAATATTTGGATTGATAATCCTTTTTATATAAAATCAACAATAGAAACACATTACAAAAAACTTCTTTTTAATAATGATTTTGAGGAGATAGAACCAAATTTTATAGATGGAGATAAATTTATTGACACTTTAGTTGCAAACAACTATATAGTATGGCAAAATACAGAAAGCTTTAAAGTGGACAAAACCGTTGAGTTTAACAGCTCACCACAACCACTGTTTCACAAGAAGTTTTCCTTAATAGAAGAAAATATAAAAGATAATATCTCTAAAAACTATTCTATATATATATTATCAAATCAAGAAAATCAGCTTGAGAGAATTGCTCAAATTTTTAAAGATAGAGAGAGTGATGTTCAATATACGCCCATAAATCACACACTCCACGAGGGATTTATAGACCACGATTTAAAAATATGTATATATACCGACCATCAGATATTTGATAGGTATCATAAAATAAACCTAAAGACTGATAAAGTTCGAGAAGCTCGTCAAACAATTACGATGCAAGAGCTAACCCGACTAAATCCGGGCGATTATGTAGTTCACATAGACCACGGAATTGGTCGTTTTGGTGGATTGGTAAACATTGAGGAAAACGGGCGCAAGCAAGAGGTGGTTAGATTAGTTTATCGAGATAACGACATTCTTTTGGTTAGTATTCATTCGCTACACCGAATCAGCAAATATAAAGGCCAAGAGGGCGAACCACCCAAAATTAATAAACTTGGCACCCCCACTTGGAATAGACTAAAAGAGCGTACGAAAAAGAAAGTAAAAGATATTGCGCGTGAACTTATAGCCCTTTATGCAAAACGTAAAGCCGAACCTGGCTACTCTTTTTCGCAAGACACTTTTATGCAGCAGGAACTTGAAGCTTCTTTTATATATGAAGATACTCCTGACCAAGCAAAAGCTACCATTGCCATAAAAGAAGATATGGAAGATTCTACGCCTATGGATAGGTTGGTGTGTGGAGATGTTGGTTTTGGAAAAACAGAGATAGCAATTAGAGCTGCCT
>CAZHHH010000088.1:0-7856 GCA_964532085.1 uncultured Marinilabiliaceae bacterium | reverse complement strand
TTGGTGTGTGGAGATGTTGGTTTTGGAAAAACAGAGATAGCAATTAGAGCTGCCTTTAAAGCTGCCACAGACAACAAGCAAGTTGCCATACTTGTGCCAACAACCATTTTGGCTTTGCAACATTTTCATACTTTTAAAAGAAGATTGAAAGATTTTCCTGTAAGGGTAGAATATATTAGTAGAATGCGAAAGCCATCTGATGTAAAAAAGATTTTATCTGACACAAAAGAGGGATTAGTTGATATATTAATTGGTACACACAGATTAGTTGGAAAAGATGTCTCTTTTAAAGATTTAGGACTGTTGGTTATTGACGAAGAGCAACGTTTTGGTGTTTCTGTAAAAGAGAAATTGAAAAAACTAAAGGTAAATGTTGATACTTTGACGTTAACTGCCACCCCAATTCCACGAACATTACAATTTTCGTTGATGGGCGCAAGAGATTTATCTATCTTAAACACACCACCAGCAAATAGACAACCGATAAATACGGAACTTCACACCTTTAACGATGATATAATTAAAGAGGCTATAACTTATGAAGTTGAGCGAGGCGGACAAGTTTTTTTCATTCATAACAGAGTAAAATCCATTACTGATGTTGAAATAAGACTAAACACTCTCTTTCCAAAATATCGAATTGTTGTAGCGCACGGACAAATGAGCGGTCCTGAGCTTGAAAAAATAATGATGGATTTTATAAACCACGAATATGATATTTTAATTGCAACAACAATTATAGAATCAGGTTTAGATATTCCAAATGCCAACACCATAATTATAGATAATGCTCACCATTTTGGTCTGAGCGAGCTGCACCAACTTAGAGGAAGAGTTGGACGTTCAAATACAAAATCATTCTGTTATCTGTTAGCACCACCGTTGGCAAACCTAACAGATGATGCACGCAGACGACTTACAACACTTTCTGAATTTTCGGAACTTGGGAGTGGCTTTAATATTGCTATGCAAGATTTAGACATTAGAGGAGCTGGTGATTTATTGGGTGCAGAGCAGAGCGGATACATATCAAACATTGGCTATCAAACTTATCAGCGTATTTTGGAGGAAGCTATGCTCGAACTTAGAGAAGAGGAGTTCCCAGAACTATTGCCAGCAGAAAAAGAGGAAAGCGGTAAAAAATATGTAACCGAATGTCAAATAGAGACAGATTTAAATATCAGATTTCCTGAAACTTACATAGTTAACACTGCAGAGCGAATGGAGCTTTACAGAAAGCTTGATATTATTAAAAACTTTGAAAAATTAGAAGAGTTTGAAAAGAACTTGATTGACAGATTTGGAGAACTTCCCATAGAATCAAAAGGATTATTAAGAGCTATAAGACTTAGACTAAAAGCAGAAGAGATAGGTATAGAAAAAATTACTTATAAAAATAGAATTGTTAGAATTCAGTTTGTATCTAACAAAAAATCTAGCTTTTATCAATCTCAAATATTTACAAACATATTGACTTGGGTTCAAAAAAACTCGAAATTTGCAAAACTTGAAGAAAAAAAAGGCAGACTGTTTATGGTAATTACAAAAGCAGAAAACTTAAATTCTATTATAAAACATATTGATTCAATAAGTAATATTTAGCACTTCATAACATTTTTAATTATTAAAGTATTAAGTTTGCAAATTATCACAAAAGATTAGTGCAATGACTAATATAGCTATTGATTATGGAAATAGCAGAGTTCAAATAGGGGTATTTAAAGATAGTGAATTAACTTTTAGTAAAGAGTTAGTTACATCCATTGATGATAAAATTTTAGATATTATTTTAAACAATAACCCTGATAACATAATCGTTTCCTCTGTTGTAGGCTATGGCGATTTTCATTGGCAATCAAAAATTGATATACCTATAATTTATTTAGATGACAAAACAGCTTTGCCATTTAAAAATTTATATAAAACACCTAAAACCATTGGTAAAGATCGTATATGCGCTGTTGCTGGTGCTCAAATTCTTTTTCCCAACGAAAATGTTTTAATAATTGATGCTGGCACTGCAATTACATACGACTTTTTAACAAAAGATTCAGAATATATTGGGGGAAATATTTCTCCTGGTTTAGAAATGCGTTTTAAAGCTCTGAATTTTTTCACCAAAAATCTTCCATTAGTTGAAAATGATGATTATAACTCATTTATAGGTCAAAGCACAAATGAGGCGATATCATCTGGCGTTATAAATGGAATGCTTTTTGAGATTAGTGGTTATATAGAGGATAAAATTAACAAATGGGAGTGTTTTAAGACAATTATCACAGGAGGTGATGCTTCTTTTTTTGTCAAAAAGTTAAATTTTCCCATATTTGCAAATCAAAATTTAGTTCTTATTGGACTAAATAGAATTTTAGAATACAATGTATAGACTATTAACATTAATTTTTGCAGGACTGTTTTTAACCATTTCTGCCAGCGAAATGTTTTCACAATCGCGCACATACTCGCCATATTCACGATATGGACTCGGTGAACTTATAGCACCTGGCAACTCTTGGAACAAAACTATGGGAGGCACAGGAATTGGTATAAGCGCAAATGACAGACTAAACAGTCTCAATCCTGCATCATATTCAGCAATAGATTCAATGTCATTTAATATAGATCTTGGCATTAGTAGTAATTTACAGAGCTTGCGCTCTAATAATGCAACTCAAAACTATAATGATACAAATTTTGATTATCTAACTTTTGGTTTTCTTCTTCATAAACGTGTGGGTTTTTCAATAGGATTAACACCTGTATCACAAGCTGGATATCAATTCCAAACAGGTGATGGCTCTGGAGATAGCTCAATTCAAACATCTTCTGGGTTTGGAAATATCTCCTCAATATATGGAGGATTAGGATATAATGTATTTGGCAATTTCTCTATTGGTGCCAATGTTTCTTATTGGTTTGGAGACGTTTATCACAAAACCTATGTTTACTTCCCTTACAACTCAAATAGTATGACAACTGGAATAAAAAATGAACATACCATATCAACAGTTTTAGTGCACTTTGGTGCTCAGCACACATTTAACCTATCTGAAGATAAAAGCATAACAATTGGAGCCACATATTCTCCTTCGTTAAAAGTTAATGGTGAAAGCCAACGCTTAGTTGCAAATGGTACAGCAGTTGGGATTGAAAATGATTTATTTGCAGACAATATAATTATAAGTTCAGACACAATTTTTTGGGGAGATAGCAATTTTAAATTTCCATCAAAAATTGGAGGGGGTGCTTCATATAATATTAAAAACAAACTTCTAATTGCAGCAGATTATTCGTTAAGCAATTGGGGCTCTGTTAATTTTCCTGACAATGGAATAACCACCACAGCTGATGCATCATCATTTGGCGCTGGCATTGAGTGGGTTCCTAATGAAAGAACTGGAAGAAGATATTTTTCAAGAATAAAATATAGGGCAGGTTTTAATTATTCAAATGAGTATTTAAAAATAAATAATAATCAATTAACAAATACAAATTTTTCAGCAGGTTTAGGTTTACCATTAAGACGATCCAAAACTGCTATAAATATAGGTTATTCATATGGCACTAGAAAAATTTCTATGCCAGGAAGCTTAAAAGAGACATATCAAACAATCTCTTTAAGTATTTTTATGGATGAAATGTGGTTTTTTAAGAGAAAAATAAATTAATATATTATTTTTGCATTGTTTAATAATTCTTTTCAAAAATTTGTATAAGTATTTACTAAATTGTAAATCTCTTTAATAATTTTTGATATCAAATTTTTACCGTATGAAAATTTTCAAATTAATAGTGATTGGCTCTTTATTGTCCTATACAGTTCTGGCCCAAACAGGTCGAGAGTCACAAACAAGGTATGGCGTAGGTGAAGATAGCATCGCTTGTTTAAAAAATCTTTCTTTATATACAGAAGATTTTAAAAACAAAAACTTTGACGCTGCTTTTCCTACTTGGCAGGAGGCTTTTGATAACTGTCCTGCGGCAACAGTAAATCTTTACATTGATGGTGTTGCTATGGTTACTAAAAAAATTAGTGATAATAAAGATCCTAATGTGGCAGAAGATTTATATCAACTTCTTATGAAGGTATACGATCAAAGAATTGAGTATTTTGGTAATCATCCACGTACTCCAGCCTCAGATATCAAAGGATTTAAAGCAATTGATATGCTAAAATATAAGCGTGATGACAAAGAGGTTATCGAAGAGGCTTACAATCTTTTAGACGAGGCTGTTTCTGCAGGCAAGAACAATGCTCACATGGCATTCTTAGCGACATTTATGAATACCTCGGTTACAATGTTTAAGATGGACAAAATTGATGCAGAAAAATTAATTAAAGATTATACTGCAGTAACTGATGGTTTAGATAGTCAATTGGCAGACCAGACACGTGCAAGATTCCACGAACAACTTGAGAGAATAAAAGGTGGAGTTGAGTCGCTATTTGCAAACAGTGGAGCTGCAGACTGTGAAACTATCGATAGAATATTTGGTCCACAGCTAGAAGAGAAAAAGTTTGAACTTGCCTGGTTAAAACTTGTTAGCAGACTTCTTATGAGAGAAGATTGTGAAGATTCAAAATTACTTTATCAAGTTTCAGAATATCAGCATAACATTGAACCTTCTGCAGCATCTGCTTATGGTTTAGCTAAAATGTATCTAAAATCAAATGACTTAAAACGTTCAATTGAATTTTTCGAAGAGGCTGTTAAACTGAGCGAAAATGATAATCAGCGTGCCGATTTCTTAAGACAATTAGCACTTATACATTTGTCTGATGAGAATTATGCACAATCAAGACGTAATGCTCTTCGTGCAATTGAAGCAAGACCAGATTGGGGTGCACCATATATCATCATAGGTAAAGCTTATGCTGCATCTGCAAATACAATTGGAAGCAAAGAGGTAGAAAAAAAGAGTGCATATTGGGCTGCTGTTGACAAATTTATGAAAGCAAAAGCTGTTGACTCTTCAGTTGCTGAAGAAGCTAACGAACTAATTAGAATATATTCAGCACACTTTCCAGCTACTGATGAAATCTTCTTTGAAGGTTTAGAAGTTGGTAGTGCATACACTGTTGGTGGATGGATAAAAGAAGTTACCTCTATTAGAGCTAAGTAATCACTTAGACAATCTCTATTTATCAAAATGAGGAAAATAAATTCAAATATAATTAAAGCAAGTGGTAGAATTCTACTACTTGCTTTACTATTTGTAAGTTGTAAACCTAACAAACCCGAAGAGATTAAAGAGTTAACCAACATTGGCGAATTTCCTTCAATGGCCATTGAGGAGTTAACAACCACAGTTACCGATTCTGGAAAAATAGTCTACAGATTTATTACTCCAGAGATGCTGCAATTTGATAAAAAAGAAAAACCTACAGTTGAATTCCCAAAAGGCTTACATTTGGTTATCTATGACAAAGAGGAGAAAATAGATGGGCAAATTAAATCAAATATGGCAATATATCACGAAAGTGAAGAGCTTTGGGAATTGAGGAAAGATGTAGAAGCAATTAACACTTCGGGTGAAGTGATAAATACAGAGCTTTTATATTGGGATATGAAGAAGAAAAAAGTCTATTCTGATGAGTTTATCAAAATTACCACAGATACAGAAATTATAACTGGCTATGGTTTTGAATCTGACGAAAAAATGGTAAACTATAAAATTAAGAATATAAATGGCATCTTAAATATTGACAATTCTTCAATTTAAATTCAAAACTGCAATTCTAATATTCAATACTTTCAATCATTTTTAAGAAAAAACAGTTCTTTTTACTACAAATTTGTTAATTTGCATTAAAATCTGTTTTGTAGAAATTTTTAAAATAAATGAGATATTAAATAAGTAATGAGTGAACTTTCAATAATTTTTATCACACTTTTGTTTTCAGCTTTTTTTTCAGGAAGTGAAATGGCTTTCCTATCAACTAATAATTTAATGATAGAATTAAATCGTCATCGTTTCCCGCGACTAAGCAAAATTACTGATATATTTCATAAAAATAGAGGACTTTTTATCTCAACCATATTAATTGGAAATAATGCAGTAATAGTAATATACAGTTTATATATGGGTGATATAATTCAAGATAAAATTGGTCAATATATTGGTTCGCCCTCTCTTGAACTTTTAACACAAACTATAATTAGTACATTCATTATTTTATTCACAGCTGAATTTATTCCAAAGATATTATTTAGATTAAACCCAACACTTAGTTTAAATATCGCATCAGTTCCGATGCTCTTTTTTCATTTTATATTTTATCCATTTACAAAGTCTGCACTTTGGCTTTCAAATTTACTTATAAAAATAATGTCTAAAGAACCTATAGATGTTAGTACAGACAATTCATTAATTGGTGGAACAGACTTAAATCATCTCATCGATTTTCAGCACGAGCTGACTATTGATATCGAAGATATGCCTGATGAAATCAAGTTTTTTAAAAATGCCTTAGATTTCTCAAATATCAAAGTTCGTGAATGCGTTGTTCCGCGTCCAGAGCTAGAAGCTATTGATATTAATGATAGTCTAAACGATTTAAAACAAAAATTTATAGATACAGGGTTTTCAAAAATATTAGTTTATCGGGAAAACATTGATAACATTATCGGCTATGTGCACGTCTCTTCTATGTTTAAGAACCCGCGTAAACTACAGAATATATTAAATCAGATATCTATAGTACCTGAATCTATGCCTGCCAATAAATTATTGGAAATCTTTACCAATGAACATAAAAGTATAGTTTTAGTAGTAGATGAATTTGGCGGAACATCTGGGATTGCTACACTTGAAGATGTATTAGAAGAAATATTTGGAGAGATAGATGATGAGCACGATGTCTCTGATTTGATTGAACTTCAGACAGCGGAGAATATATTCCAGTTTTCTGGTAGATTTGAAATAGATTATCTTAACGATAAATATAGTATGGATTTACCAATATATGATGATTATGAAACTTTAGCTGGTTTAATTTTACATTTAACAGAATCTATACCTCCCATTGGCGAAATTTTTGAAATTGAAGGTTTTGAATTTAAGATATTAAAAGCCTCTAAATCTAAAATTGAGCTGGTTGAAATTCACATTTTAGACAAATAATAACTTTTATATAGCATAAATTAGAAAATCGATATATAATAAAAACAATTTTTACTATATTCGTAACCGTTTTTACAAAGCTTAAATTTAAAATATTTAATACGAATGGCACTATTAGAAAAAATACGTACAAAAGGTGGTATCTTATTAGCCATCTTTGTTGGTCTAGCTCTTTTTGCATTTATTATGACAGATATGCTTAGTTCTGGAGGATCTTTATTTACTGGCTCAAGAAATGAGGTTGGTAAGATAAATGGCAAATCAGTAGATATTCAAGACTTCCAAAATAAAGTTTCAGAGATGGAAGAGTTTAATAAATTAAATTCTGGTCGCTCATCAATGACAGAAGAAGAGAGCTACTATCTTAGAGAGCAAGTATGGAACCAATATGTTAGCGAAACGATTCTTGCAGAAAAATATAGCGAGATTGGTTTACAAGTTACTTCAGAAGAACTTAAAGATATGCTAACTGGGAAAAATATACATCCAACAATTTTGCAACATCCAATTTTTCAAAATCCTGAAACTGGAGCATTTGATAAAAATCAAGTATCAAACTTCCTGTTATCAAGAAGTGTTGACCCTACAGCATTTTTCTACTGGGCAGTTTTAGAAGATTTTATTGTAAATGATCAGCTTATTAATAAATATAAAGATTTATTAAAGCAAGGAATGTATACGCCTAAAGCATTACAAGCTTTAGAAACTGATGCTAGAACAAAACAAGTTGA
>CAZHHH010000087.1:0-12602 GCA_964532085.1 uncultured Marinilabiliaceae bacterium | reverse complement strand
TGTGTTTTTTATATTTATTAATCTAAATGTGTTCAATCAAAAATTAGCTTTGCTTATTTTGATTATATGATATTATAAGCTGTGAAAAAGTCCCTTTTTAGGGTAACAAAGTTCAGCGTAGCTAACTTAGGGGTGAACAAACAAACTAACCTCCTCACTCTCTTGACGTTAACCCCCGTCCCCCTACACCAATAAATTGGGTATACAATAAAGGGGGCTACCCCATAACGTAAAGACCATTATTAAAAAAATAAATTTACATCGAACTCTCACTATTCTAAATAGAATAGCTCTTCTAAATAAATGGTTTTTGGCGAGTTGTCTGGATTAGTTTCCATTATATCAGCCATATATTTCCACCATTTTTGCACAATTGGATTTGATCCAATATCTTGTGATGATTGAGTGCCAGACTGCTTTTGAACAGCAAATAAAATATTGGTTTCCTCATCTAAAAATATTGAATAATCATATACACCTGTTGATTTTATCAGAGCTTCAAGCTCTGGCCATATTTCACTATGGCGTTTTTTATACTCTTCTTTAAATCCAGACTTAAGAAACATTTTAAAAGCTGTACGTTGTGTCATTTTACCGTTATTTATTTTAATAAAAATTGATGATTTCACACCATTATCAAAAATAGAGAGATTTATTATACTTATCAATGCACAATTTGGCTTTTCTTTTTAACTATTTGATATTTTTAACAAACCATATTAATGAACAATTATCAATGTACAATGAGCAATGAATTTTCAAAAGTGGAAAGATAAAAACTGAAAGTTGACCATTCGGCAGAGTTCTGGGTACACAGTCACTCATTGGACATTGTAGATTGTACGTTAATTAATTGTGCATTGTTCATTTAAAAATCAGGGATTCTTCTAAAATTGAATATGATTTTGGTAAGCCTCCTCTGTCAATTTCAATATAGTCAAGCACAATTCCTGGATCTAGAAACTCTATTTTCAATGTATGAATTCCACTACTTCCCAATCTATGTTTAGTTTCGATTGTTGCTCTATTACTTAGCACATCAAGTTTCCACTGTTCACTCCTACCGAAAGTCTCAAATGAATGTATCTCACTTTCCTCTCCATTAATAGATATTTTAACTCTCAGTTTATGCTTATTATTTAATGGATGTGTTGGTAAAAAGTGAGTTTTTATAGTAATGTTTCCATGTCTAAAAGCATAGAAATCATACTCAACACTTGGATTCACTTTGGCTGGTTCATCAGTTACATTTTTAGGCTTTGTCCATATTGCTGATTTACTGTAACCTAATCCATCCAATCTTTCTAACAAGTAATCTCCTTTATTTGCACGTGAGAAATTTGACGCATGCATAGAGACGTACCCATTCTCTTCATAAAATAGATTGTCTCCACTTCTGTTTTCTGGTATAAAATCGTTGGTATAAACTGATATTGTTAAATTTCTATCATCAGAACCTTTAAAAGTAATCTTACCATTAGCTCTACCCTTTTTGTCAATTTTATCCCAATCTATAGAGACCCAAATTCGTTCTTGTTTTTTCCCAAAATCATTTGTCAAGTCACCACCACTTTTGCTTAATTTAATCCACTCGTCAGTAGTAATAGCTTCCCAAGAAACTGATTTGTCACCAGTTAAAAACAGGTCTACAAAAAACTGACGGTTTGTTGCTTTATTAAAAGTTGGTAACTCAGTTGGTCCCATAATATTTGATGAACGTCTAATTTGCTCATCTCCTTCAGTAGCTATTTTCCAACTATTATCGCTGAAATTCCAATTTGGAATAATCGGTGCATCAAACACAGGCAGAGAACGAGGTTTATGATACATCATGCCTTCCCATTTGCCATCAGAAAGTTTTGTATTAAAATATTCTGTTTCAATCAATATACTATCGTAAGCCAATTTTGACATTTTAGCAAAATCATTTGCAGATGCTCGGCCTTGTTTTGCATAGAGATAAGCTTTTTCTAAATACAATATTTTTTTATTCATATATCCAGCATTTACAACTGGATAATAGACCAATTGATAATATATATCATCATATTTTTTAGGTAAAAGCTTTCTAATATCTTTTGCTGTTTGAGCTATATTATCAAAAGCATCTATTCTTTTTTGAGCCTCATCATCAGCTTGAAAGTGGTTATACTCTGTGTCATTAGTTTTTCGAGTTGGCTCTGTTTGGCTCCAACCCATAAATTCAGGTTTACGCTCATAATTTAGGTTAAAATATTCCCACATCAAATCAGCTATATCTTCTCCATTCTTATCACCAAAAACAGTTTTATACCAGTTGTAAAAATGTACCTTTTCTGAACCTGGATTATCAAATTCTTGACTATTGTAAGCCATATCTAAAAACAGTTCAATACTGTATTCGTGAGGTTTTAAATCACCTACATTAACAACCCATATATCATTTGCTTTGTGCCACGCGGCCTTAATCATCTCTTCACGAATAAAAGATGGATGAGTAGTATTTATCCATAGATAATCGTGTGGTCTTCCCCAATATGAAATGTGGTAATAAATTCCGCTCCCTCCACTTCTTCTTTGCTCTTCTTTGTTGGATAAACGTTGTATATACCCATAATTATCATCTGGCCAAACTAATGTAATATCATCATCTAATTTTAATCCTCTATCATAAATATCCAAAACCTCTTTATAGGCTGTAAATGCTTGTGGAACCCTTGTTACATCGTTATTTATATATTTTCTCAACATATTTCTCTGTTCACCAATGAGTTCTTCTAACGCCTCAATTTGTTGCACCATAGAACTTGCTCCTACCATTCCAGAGTCGTGAATTCCGCGCATACCAAGGGTGTAAATACTTTCATAATTTTTGCTTGCCTCAACTCTTTCGTCCCAATAATTTAAGACATTGTCACGATTGGTGAAAAAATTAAAACTTCCACGTTCATTGTTTTTCCATTCGCCCACATTATTTCTCAACATTGGTTCTGCGTGCGAAGTTCCAACTACAATACCATATTCATCAGCTGTCTTAGGATTGTCAGGATTCACATAAAAAGGTTGAGTACAAGGGTGCATTGCTGGCCATATAAAATTCGCTTTTAGACGAAGTAAAAGCTCAAATATTTTAGCATAAGTTTTTGGACCAATATTATTTTCCTCTTGCTCAAAATTCTTTGAAGACCAAGGGTTCAATCCCCAACACTCATCATTCAAGAAAATTCCTCTATACTTTACAGTTGGCTCTTTTGACACTAAATTATTTTGTGCAATTGCAATGTTTTTCTGTTTTTCAGGAAGAACATCTGCCCACCAATACCACGGTGAAACACCAATTGATTGAGACAAATCTAATGCACCGAAAGCTGTTCCACGTTTGTCTGAACCAGTGATGACCATAGCTGTTCCAGAGATATTTTCAACTCCCCTAACAAACTGCCAACTATATTGCTCCCAACCATCTTTAATGTTAGATACATCTATTTTCTTCTGACTTATCAGTCTTTTTGTAATGCTACTTTTTTCAATTGAACCAATTAAAATTGCATTTCCTTTCACTTTTTCCTGAATATTTGTAGATATTTCAGGTCTAACGCCAGAAATCATCTCAATATCATCGGCTAAAAGATTAGCAACAATCTCTATAGTTTTGTAGTCTTCTACATCGTAAATAATAGTTGCTACTTTTTTGCTTTTAACGATGTCAAAAGACGATTTAGCCTCAATAGATAAATTCAGAAACGACAATAAAAATGAGACAATTAATATTCTAAATAAATTTGTATAGTTTTTCATTTTTTGCTTTTTTTAATCTCTATAGATAAGAACTAGAAGGTGCAGTTTTTATAGTTTCACAAAGTTGTTTTACCCGCACTATTAATTTATCAAAACTTAACGAGCTTCCATAAATCATTGAACTTTGCATTATATTAAAATCATTTTTCCAATCTTCTATTACTTCATTTGGTGGTATTAAAGTTATATTTTTTCTAATATCAACTGAGTAATCTACATTTCGCACTCGTGTGAAAATTTGCCGATGATTATGTATCAAATTCCAAAGTTCATTATTAAAAATTGCTGGTTTAGCAAAATCACAATCCATCATTTGAACAATGTCATATAAATGCCGGCTTTTACGATCTGATTGCATATTTTCTTTAGATGTAAACAGTTCGTGCAATAAGAATATCTTTTCTATAAATGTTTTTTCTGGTGCTGCTGAAATTATTTCAGGATTTGTGAATGAAGTTTCAATAGGCAATACCTCCGAAATCATACTATTAATTTTTATTTTTTTCACTGGCTCAATTAATGAACGAGCACCAATTTCAATTATGACGGTTGATTTTATATATGGTAAGGTATCAAATAAAGAAAAGTAATTAACAAATATCTTTCGTGGTTCAGGATAGGTTTTATCATTTTGCCCATCCGGTTCTGGAATTATCTCACAAATATTGTCTAATTTATTATTTACCAATAATTGTTTTAAAGATTCATTAAATTTTTCTTTTACAAATAAGGAAGATTCTTTACGCAATTTTTTTATCTGTTTTATTGTTAAATCTCCTTCAAGACCAAATAAACTTCGATCAATTGCAATGTCAATATCTTCTGAAAATCGCTCTATTAAATTCCAACATTTACTTAACGATGTACCCCCTTTAAATAACAACTTATCAGAAAAAGGTAATGAAAAAATTAACTGTAATATAGTTGATACCCATAAATCTTTTTCAACAATTTGTGGATGTATATTATTCAACCTTACACTAGCTTGTTCTATAACAATCTTCTGTTGTTCTCTTGAAAGTTCAAAAAAATTAGACATAGAATCTAACGATTATATCTTTTATCCATACAGGCATTAAATCGCTATCTTGTAATATTTCCTCCTTTGGCACTTCAGATAAAATATCTTCAAGATGATTTAAATGCTCACTCTTAACCTTCTCTTTTGTTATTTCTTTTAATGCAAAAACGATTAACATCGCCAACTGACTATTATATGCAAGATTTTTAGGAACAGTACGTTTAAATAAAATTTCACGACCACTACCTATATTTATTTTTCTCGGAGAACCATCTGTTAAATAAACTGCATTAGCTGGAACTTGTGTCGAAAACCCCAACTTATTCAAAGCAAAAATACCTGTTGGCGCAATTCTCACCCTATCTTTTTTTGCAATACTTTTTGCAATAGTGTCTATTGATGGGTATAAAACACCTAAACCAAGTTGTGTATCTATTTTGGGATATAGATAAATTCCTTCCGCAAGCCTTAATATAAGCCCACTTTTACATAATCGTGACAATGCGTGACGAACAGCTGCATAAGTACCCAGTTCTGAAAAGTCGCTTACAAAAAATATTTCTCCACGACCTTTCTTCTTTATTTCATTTTCTACTTTTATGTGAGTTGACTCTTTCATTTTTAAAGCTATTTTGGCACAATTTTGAAATAAATTTGTGCCATATATCATATGCAAAACTATGAAAATAATTTTATAATAAAAAATCATTTCATTATAAAATCATTTTCATAATTCAACTGTCAATCAATTAGTTTCAACAACAATCTTTGCAGATTTTAAGCCTTTTGCTTTTGCTGTAATGGTTACTTTGCCAGCTTTTCTGGTTGATCTTACAACTAACAGACCTTTACCTTGAAAAGCTTTTCTCTTATTGGAAACAAATGACTCATCGCTTTTGATATCTGCATTACCAACGCCTACGTTTGTTCCTTCACCTTTTACTTTAAACTCAACTAAATCGTTCGCTTCGGGAATAATTCTACCTTCTTTGTCAACAACTTTAAAAGTTATGTATGACAAATCCATACCATCGGCTGAAATCTTATCTCTGTCGGCAATTAACTTCACTGCATAAGGTTTACCTGCAGTTTCTATTTTATGTCTGGCAACTTCAACCCCATTATTATAACTTACCGCCTCAATAACGCCAGGTTCATAAGGGACTTTCCATTCAAGACCTTTTTGCAATTTTGGACCAACATTTATTGGTTTATCTGGATTATATTCTCCTGCCGAATAAGATGTAATATCTTTTGTATGATACTTTTCTGGAACATCAATTACACCTTGAGATTTTCCATTTACAAAAAGTTCGACTTTTTGACAGTTTGAGAAAGTGTAAAGAGTTACAGAATCTTTACCTTCCCAATTCCAATGAGAATATAGAGGTTGGAAACGCAATTGTACTTCATTCCAATATTGTTGTGTCTCTTTATCCGTATCAAATGCAGCAATATGCACCATCGGTTCTTCACTGAACAAGCTGTTTATATAGTAACTAAAGGGTTTCCAGTGATCATTCCAATCTATAATTCCGTTAACCCATCCCTTTGCAGGCCAACCAAACGATTCGCCAATATAATCTGTTCCTCCCCAATAGAACAAGCCTACAGAAGTATGATGATTGAAATTAAACCACTCATTACCAAGATTTCCAACTTGTGATTCACTTAATAAAAATATTAACTGTGGATATGCTTTTTTATCAACAGGCCAAAACTCTTCACGGTAGTTTGTACTAACAACATCCATATAGAAAACCATCTCTGGTGGGCCTTCGCGATAGTAGTTTGGTGTACCATAAGCTCCGCCTTTTCTTGATGGATGCAATCCAGCTGTAACCTTGCGAGTTGGCTCAAACTGATGAACAAATTCAACTAATTCTTTTAGAATAGGAACACCAAATTCATAACGAGGACTTCGTTGCTGAGTTGGCTCGTTACCAACGCTCCACATAAAAACAGATGGATGATTTCTATCTCTTTTTATAAGAGTTGTCAAACTCTCTTTCCAGTTATCTTTAAAACTATTGCCTTTGCCAAAAAACTGATCTTCCCATTTGTCAAATGCTTCATCAAGAACCAAAATTCCGTTTCTGTCGCACCATTCTAAAATTGATTTGTCGTGCGGATTGTGACTCAATCTAACTGCATTACTTCCCAATGCTTTAATACCCTCCAACCTTCTTTCAAACCCACGTTTAAATGCTGCAGCACCAAGAGGACCCAGGTCGTGATGTATATTTACACCTTTTACCAAAACCTTACGACCATTTAGTAAGAAACCTTGTTCTGGTGTAAACTCGACCTCACGAATACCAAAAGTTGTTTCATAAACATCAAAAATTTTATCATCTGAACTAACAGTGGTTTTTGCCAAATACAAATTTGGTGTATCTAAGTCCCAAAGTTGAGGATTTGCAACTTCAGTCTCTTGTTTGAAGATATATAGTTCGCCTGCACTAATTGGAACTATGCTTTTTACAGTATTAACCAACTCATTATTAGGAGAAAATATTTCTGTTGTTAGAGTTACCTCTTTTATCTCTTCAGTATCATTCTTTATTTCTGTGTCAATAAGAACCTTAGAGTTTGACTTGGTTATAAAAGGAGTTCTAACATAAGTACCGTAATAATCCACATATACTTTTTCAATTTTATGCAACCATACATTTCTATAAATTCCCTCACCATTATACCATCTGGAACTATTTATGTATGTATTATCATAGCTTACAGCAATTTTGTTTTTGCCTACTTTCGCCTCCTCTGTTATATCAATTATAAAACCATCATAACCATTTAGTTGATGCGCAACTTCTTTTCCATTAAAATATACTCGTGCATCTCTATAAATACCTTCAAATTCTAAGAAAATCTTCTTATCAGCAATGTCATTGCTCAATTCTAACTCTTTTCTGTACCATCCTTTTTGTCGAGGAAGAAAACCATTTTGCCTATCTGAGCCAAGACTATCTTTCACAAAAGGTCCTGATATTGATGCGTCGTGCGGAAGATTTACCTTTTCCCATTTTGCATCATTAAAATCTATGGCAGATGCATTCTCCACCTCTCCTTTTTGATATTTCCAATCAAAATTTATTAACTCTTTAGATCTTTGTGCAAATGACAAAGAAATTGACAAAATTGATAACAGTAATAATGTTAAAATATTTTTCATTGCTGTTTTTGATTTTTAAAATTTAAAACATATTATTTTTTGTAGAGACGCACGGCCGTACGTCTCTACAATCCTATTCCTTTTCCTTAGCCTTTTCAAAAAAGCTTTCCATAGATTGAGTTGGATATTCATTCAATAGATACTTTGCTAATCCTAATTTAGGATTCTCTTTAACGCCATCAACAACAAGTGATGCAGACAAAGCTGCGCCTTTAGCAGATGTGTGAGTATGGTCACGCTTCCAGAAAAGGACATCTGTCACATTCTCTTCACCAAGCTCATTCATTGCATCAACAAGTTTATGGTTTAAGTCAATAAAAACAACACCCTCACGCTCTGCAACTTGTTTTACCCATCCTCCATAAGATTCATCGTTATATGGTATTTTGCCTTCATCATTCCATCTATTTCGTGGAATAGGAGTTACAAGAATTGGTGTTGCTCCTTTTTCTTTTATTTCATTTATATACATTGTTAAATATGCACCATACGAATAGACAGTTTCTGTTTTTCCAGTTAAAATATTCTCAATGGTTTCCTCTTCTTCACCAATTCCTCTAAAAGTACCTCGAGCTCTTGTAGAATCGTTTAAAGCTCCGCCGTCATTATGTCCAAACTGGATGAAAACATAGTCGCCTTTTTTCAATTTTTCAAGATTTGGTTCCCACAGACCTAATGTTCTAAAAGTTCTGCTACTGGTTCCACCACGAGCAACATTAACAATTTCTACTTTTGTTGTATCAAAGAAAAACTGGATAGGATCACCCCACCCCCATAGTCCGCCACCACCATCGCCTTGACCACATTTCACAGTTGAGTCACCAATGGTATAAATAACAGGTTTCTCTTTTGGTGTGCTTTCACAACTTGTTAAAAATGCTACAAAAAGAGCTATAAATAGAATATTAAAAATTTTTTTCATTTTTTATTTTATTGAATTGTAAAATTATAATTTGCATTTTCTAAACCAGCACCCTCAACATTTAGTGTAAAATCGCCGCTATCGGAGGTTGCTCTAACAATAACAATAGCTTGTCCTCTGTGCGTTCTTCGCTGATTTTCTATGAAAGATTCGTGACTATCACGTGCTCCATTGTCAACTCCAATAATTTCACCATTACCAGAGATATTAAAAGTAAGCAACTTTTCAATATTTGGTGAATAGACACCATTATTATCAGTTAGCTGAACTGTTACGATACTGACATCATCCCAATTGTTTGATAAAATAGACTTTGATGATGAAAGTTTGATTTTTGCAGGTGATTCTGCAGTTACCATTTCATGAGTTGCAACCACCTTGCCATCATTTTTACCAACAGCTTTTATAGTTCCAGGTCTAAAATTCAATCTAAAAAAGAATGGCGCGTGGTCTTTAGATCTCTTTTTATTCCCCAATGAAACATCATTATGGAACAGCTCAACCTCATCACAATTTGAATATATCTCCAATGAAGCTTCGTCATAAGTATCAAAGTCGGTTGGTGTCCAGTCATCAACTAATCCGCCTTGTCCAAGATGATGCTCACGTCTAAAAATGTGAACCATTGGTTCATCACTCCACCAACTCATTCTCTCATAAGTGCGTGGTTTTGTGAATCCTGCTCTATCAAACAATCCAAAATCGTGAGTTATTTCAGGCCAATCGGCTTCTCCAAGGTAGTCGTAACCAGTCCATAAAAAGTGTCCAGCGATAGATGGATTATCTCTCCAAACTAAATAAGCTTGACGTGAATGACCATTTTCTGTTCCAATCACTTTCCAATCTGGATTTTGATTTGTTGCAACTGCAAGCTCAGCTTCTCTATAGTTTTGACCAACCACATCCATCATTTCAGCAAATCCATTTGAATATACCTTTGCTTCATTTGGTCTAAAAAGTGCCATAGTGACTGGCCTTGTTCCATCAAGAGAGTGGATTAAATCTCTTTGCATTTTGTAGGTTTCAAAACCTTTTTCATTATTTAAGTTATCACGAATCTCGTTACCAACGCTTGTTATAAAAATTGATGGATGATTACGGTCTGCAAGTACCATTGCTTTTGTATCTTCCTCCCACCACTCATCAAAATATGTTTGATATCCAAAGTCAGCATTTCTTTTTGTTGCTCTCCAAGTATCAAAAGATTCGTTCATCACAAAAATTCCTAATCTATCGCACAAGTCTAAAAACTCAGGTGCAAATGGGTGATGTGAAGTACGAATAGCATTTATACCAATCTCTTTAAGTTTCATCAACCTGTTTTCCCAAATTGCGGCAGGTACGGCTGACCCAACAGCACCCCCATCTTGATGCAGACAAACACCTTTTAGACGGATGTTTTCACCATTAAGTATAAATCCTTTTCGAGAGTCGAACTCAAAAGTCCTAATTCCAAAGTTTGTTGACAAATTATCTTTCAATTCTCCATCTACCCACAACTCTGTATTGTTTTTATATAATACTGGAGTATTTAGCGACCATAATTCAGGAGACTTAACTTCAACTTCTTGCTCAATAACAACTTTCTCATTTGCATCTAATTTTTGTGTTGTAGATTTTTCTGCTACTACATTTTCATTAGCATCATAAATTGTTGTTTTTAATAGAACTTCAGAAGCTACATTACCATTTACAACATCATTTTTTATGTTTACAGTAGCAATATTCTCCTCAACCTTTGGTGTGGTGACAAATACGCCATTATGTTCAACATAAGTATCTTCTTTTATAATAAGATTTACTTTTCTATAAATTCCACCACCAGTGTACCACCTTGAAGCTGGTTGCTTTGTATTATTAAGGCGTACGGCTATTACGTTATTTTTTCCGTAGTTTATGTAGTCTGTCAATTCATAATTAATCTCAACATATCCATAAGGTCTGTGTCCCAGATGATGACCATTTATGTAGACATCACTATGAGCCATTAAAGCACCAAAATTTATCCATACTCTGCGCCCTTCGGCAGATTTAGGCATTTTAAAAGTCTTTCTATACCAGCCGACGCCTGTTGTTACATAAGCACCTCCACGTGCTGATGGATTATCTTGATTAAATTCACTCTCTATACTCCAATCGTGTGGAACGCTTAGCGTTCGCCAGCTTTTGTCATTAAATTTTAGTGCATCTGCCCCTTCAACATCTTCTTGAATAAATTTCCAGTCATTATTGAAAGATTTTACGACACGAGAATTTCCCAATTCCATCTGCTCTGAGTCACAGCTCACAAAAGCAAAAGAGATTAGGAAAATTAAAAAAATAGATAAAATAGATTTCTTTTTCATTTTTTATAGTTTATTTTTTCTTATTATTTTTCTTTGGAACAATATAGATATTCGGCATTAGAGGCGGAAAATCCATATCAGTTGCTATATAATATCCTGGATGAGGCGGTTGATTATAAGATGAGTTCTGCCAAGAAATAGCTACCCGATAAATTGGGTCGTGCATAAGAGTATATAATTTATGTTTTGTTGGCATTGTAGTGGTATAAACTCTTAGTGCTTCATTATCTTCTCTTCTTAGAATCACCTCTTCACGCCAATCTCCAAAAATATCAGCCTGCAATACCGGAGTTGCCTTAGTCCAATTATTTGACATGGCACCTTGTGCAACTAATAATCTTGTACTGCTATTATTTTTAATACTCCATTTCTGTATAACATTTCTTGAAAGCAATTCACGGCTCAAATCTCCATCCCACCAAATTACAAAATTCATCGAGCGTGGCCCTCTTCCTACAACTTCCCCATCCATATCATAGAGTCCCATTCCATGAGTTCCCCAAAAATGAAAGCCCGGAACTTCAGGGTCTATTTCTGCTGCTACACCTCGTCCTATATCAGCATCTTTCCTATGATTGAAAATAATTTCACCTGATTTTGCATGCCTTAAAGACATCCCATGACCACCCGATTCGTGAGGCATAAATATTTGAGGATATGGGTCATCTTTTATCATATATGTAACGTGAGTTGCATCACCGTGTCCCATTCCTGCTGTGTGATATCCTTTTCCATTGGAAGATATTATTGCAGAGCCAGTGACTATATCGTGCTTTCCATCACCATCAGCATCGATAACGTGTATCGAATGATTTCCTTGACCAGCATATTTGTTATGCTCACGATCATTTGAGTCAAAAGTCCATCGTCGAGTAAGCTTGTTATCTCGCCAATCCCACGCTGCCATTGTTAATCGAGTATAATATCCTCTTTGGAAAATTGCAGACGGTCTTTCTCCGTCAACATAAGCAACTGTTGCGTTAAATCTGTCAACTCTATTACCATATCCATCTCCCCAACGATTTACATCACCACGTGCAGGCCAATAATAGTCAGTTGCTAACTCCTTGCCAGTTTGACCATCAAAGACTGTGATATATTCATCACCTTTAAGAATATACCCTCCTCTATTTGTATAATCTATGGAATGGTCTGTGTCTTTTGCTGGACCTGTGCTCAAATAATTTCCAGTACCATCTTTGGTACCAGGTGCAGTTTTAACCATAATTTCGGCTATTCCATCACCATCAAAATCATACACTAAAAATTGTGTATAATGAGCGCCAGCTCTAATATTTGGACCTAAATCTATACGCCATAAATGCTCTCCATCCATAGTGTAGCCATCTAAAAGTA
>CAZHHH010000086.1:4662-12659 GCA_964532085.1 uncultured Marinilabiliaceae bacterium | reverse complement strand
ATAATCTCTAACTTCTAATTCTGAAATATCAAATTCAAGCGTTACCCATTCATCTTTAACTGTACTTCTAATTTTTGAAAAATCTTGACCTGAATCAGAACTTATTAACGATAATTGTATGTTTACATTTTCTGACTCTGTGTAAACATCTACTTTGAGTGTTACATAGTTGCCAGCTACCACGCCATCATCTGACCACAAGCTAATACCACCCCAAGCAGCGGTTGGTTCATACTTTAAAACATAATCTGAGGTGTTAATGCCACTTTTAAATGGATTGGCAATTACCTCTTTGGTGCCATTCCATGTACCAAATCCAGCATCTGAGCCGTCTTCAAAATCTGCAATAACTAAGTCTTGTGATATTGCAAAAAATGGCGCAACTAAAATTGCTAATAAAAATGTAAAAATTCTTTTCATAATAAAACATTTTAAGGATTTTAAAAAAGTTATTTGTTTGTATATCAAATATACGTATTTAATATTTATGTGGACTAGTATTATATTATCAAGAAAGTGTATTATTTTACAATTTAAACATCTCTTTTTGTAGCATAAAAAAGCTGAAGTTCGAAAGTACTTCAGCTTTTTAGATATATAATAGTATGTTTTGTAATTAAAATCTCCAGCCTAAAGTTGCAGAAATGCTATGTCTGTTTGTTTTAATGCTTGCAGGTAGTTGATCTTGACTATGAATGTCTGGATTATAATACAATGAATAATAGTTTTGCTGTTGTCTAAGCATATATGCTAAATCAATAAACATATTATTTATTTTTATTCCAAAACCACCTGAAAATGTCTGGTTTTTATCGTCATAGTTTAAAAAGTCTTCATTATAAGGACTTTGATAAATGCTGTATCCTGCTCGTAAGGTAAAAAGTTCAGTAGCTCTATATTCTGCACCAACTCTGAAGTTATGTGTTTGTGACAAACTGTTTTTAATGTCATTATTTATGCTATTAAAGTAACTTACTTCACTATGACTAACTTCGGTAGAGCTATATTTTGCCTTTTGATAATCAACAAGTTCATAATCGACACTGATTAATCCTTTATTACCTATTATATAAGCAAGACTTCCTGTAAACTTATATGGTGTTAGCATATAGTATGAAAAGTCATAATTGTCAGAATCATAAATTTCATATTCTTGAAAACCCTTTGGTAGTATGGTTGAATATGAATATCCTTCATTAATTTCATAAAATGTTGGTGTATGAAATGAGGCACCAATTCTAATAGCATTTATGGGCTTATATATCATTCCAAATTTAGCATTGATTCCAACACCTGTAGCCCTCAAACTCTCTTCGAAAGTGTAGTTTTCCAAATCTGTCCATGGGTTGTCTGTAGGTTCAACCGCTTCATGGTGCTGCATTGTTTGTCTATAATTAAATGTAGGAACACCAATTGTTGCACCAAAATAAAACGTGTTGTTAACATTGAAACCACCAGCTATTTCAAAATCTCCAGAATATCCTTTTTCATCAATAATTCTTCTTTGATAGATTCCATTTTCTGGTCCCCATACTATATTATTATTGTTATCCACACCCTCAAATGCATGCATATATTCTCTTTTGATGTTGCTATTGTCAATAGCATTTTCATCTAATGGGTCTATTAAATATGAATAGTATGCGTGACGTGTTTTAGAATCTAAATAATCAGGATTTGTGTTTCCTGCAAAATAGATAAACTCACCTAGAAGTGATGACATAACATTATTTGCTGTAATAAAGCTTCTCTTTTTGAAATTATTGTTTCTGCTATATCCGATTGAAAAATGTGTAGACATTATACCGTTCATACCACTATACATTGGCTTATATGTACCTACATATCCAATTTGTTGTATAGGTAGGGAATATCTGTTTTCACTACTTTTGATATTATAATATTCACTATCTGTGTTGGTTATATTTAAAGATGGAGTAATTACAAATTCACTACTTCTATATACTGCAATACCAGCAGGATTTATTCCAATGCTAGTATAGTCACCACCCAATGCACCCATAGCATTACCTAACGCAGTACTTCTTGCTGTTCCTAATATTTGATTGGATGAGTACCTAATAGCATCATCACTATTTTGTGAAAATATATTTATTGATACAAAAAGTGATAATATTATATATATATGTTTTTTCATAATGTCATGTTTTTTAAGAGAAAACAAATCTAATAATCGGTTTTAGTCTAGAGTTTAATAATATGAGGTGGAGTGGGAAATAGTATTTTATACAAAGTTTCCCACTCCTATGAAGTTATCTTCTTCCACCACCTGACGAGCTTCTTGAAGCACCACCGCTACTACTTCTGCTAGGTGCTGAATAACTACTTCCGCCGCTACTTCTACTAGGTGCAGAATAGCTACTTCCGCTACTGCTTCTGCTTGGAGTAGAGTAACTACTTCCACTACTGCTTCTACTAGGTGTAGTAGTTGCTGGTCTAGTAGTAGTGCCAGAACTTCTACTAGGTGAATATGTACCTTGTGTTGCACTACTACCTCTTTGGTATGTAACAGGTGTTTGTGACCTTGAAGGTGTTGTTGATGGTTGTCTAACAACACTCGGTGCAGTGCCACTGTTACTACTATTTACAGTTCCTGTAGACTGTGTTGTACTGCTTCTATTTGTATTTACACTTTGAACAGTACCTGTAGTTTGACCACTTCTAGATTGTGTAGCTGTTCGTGTATAGGTCGCTCTATTATACGTTGGTCTGTTATTACTTTCTGTTTGGCTATACGTTGGTGTATAGCTTTTTCTAGTTTGTGTTTCTGTTGTAGAAGCGCTTCTGCTCGCATTTTCTGTTCTCGAAACTGTGCCTTGTTCACTTCTAGTTGTACTTTGGCTTCTACTAACGTCTTGACTTCTTGTAGTTTCTTGACTTCTGGTAGCTGTAGAGCTTCTAGATACTTCGGAAGCACTGCTTCTTGAGGCATTTGAAGTAGAACGTTGTGGCGTTGCAGCACTTTTATCACTACTTGTTCTTTGCGCTACATTGCTTCCTGCTGTTCTCGATGTGTTAGCTGATCTTGCTTGTGTACCAACGCTACCTCTCGGTGCTCTTGTAGCGCTATTATAGCTTGAGTTAGCATAATATCCATTGTAATATCCGTTATAGTATCCATGGCGATATCCAGAATAATAACTATTGTAATAAGGATAACCCCATCCGTAGTATGGATATCTATAGTGGTAGTGCGAATAATATGGTCCATAACCCCATCCATAATAACCACCCCATCCGTAATCAAATCCATATCCGTAATGACCATAAGGGTAACCATACGACCAACCAAAATGGAACGATGGGCGATAGTTATAAGTATAATGATAGTCATACCATCTATTTGTCCAAGTAGGGAACGCATAAGCGTAATGTCCATCTACATACACATTCCAATCATAATG
This sequence comes from uncultured Marinilabiliaceae bacterium, assembly GCA_964532085.1. Taxonomy (GTDB): domain Bacteria; phylum Bacteroidota; class Bacteroidia; order Bacteroidales; family Marinilabiliaceae; genus CAZHHH01. The sequence goes on along the minus strand of CAZHHH010000086.1, from coordinate 9,234 downwards.
GTTGTAATATACAATTTCACTGTAAAGAGGTGAATAATATGGAATTCTAACACTTGGGCTATGGAAACGAATTAAACGTTCTGCATAATCTCTATCTGCTTGTGAACCCTGAAAATCATTTACCCAATAGCCAGTTTCATCATTGTAATATACTACTTCATCAACATTTGTAATGGTTTCATCACTTAAAATAGAAGAATATTTCTCTTGTATTTCAGTAAAATCTCTGTTGTCATTAGAATTTTTGTTAATCTGTTGTTGAGAATAGTTTTGATATCCTGATACGTCCTTTTTCTCAGTAAGAGTTGGAACTTGCGCAAACGACTGTGATGCATTTTCTCGGCTTTTGCCTGGTACATAATAAACGTCATCATAGTAAACACCTGGTCCTGTTAATTGCGTGCTACTCGTGCAGCCACTAAAGGTAAATAGTGCTATAGCTGTAAAAATTAATTGTATTGTTCTCATGATAACTCCTCCTCATTAGTTCACTATAACAATAAGCAAATTTCATACCATTGTAGTAGTTTATTCTTCTCTATTTATTATTTAAATCAACTAAGGTTCTTAAAAAGAGTTGAAAATAATAAAGATATTCAAAGATTTAGCATAAATGTAGATGATAATTTATATTTTTGTCTAAATTTTGAAAATAAATTTGATAAATTAATTAAATAAAAAACGATATAGATTTATGGCAAAGGTATTAACGAGCCGTTCAGAGAATTACTCTCAGTGGTATAATGATTTGGTTGTAAAAGCAGATTTAGCAGAAAATTCTTCTGTTAGAGGTAGTATGGTTATTAAGCCTTATGGTTATGCTATTTGGGAAAAAATGCAACGTGCTTTAGATGATATGTTTAAAGAGACAGGACACGTAAATGCTTATTTCCCACTTTTTATTCCTAAGTCTTTCTTCAGTAAAGAAGCAGACCATATTGAGGGATTTGCAAAAGAGTGTGCAGTAGTTACTCATTATCGTTTGATGAATTCTCCTGATGGAAAAGGTGTAGTTGTAGACCCTACAGCTAAATTAGAGGAAGAATATATTGTTCGTCCTACTTCTGAAACAATTATTTGGAATACATATAAAAACTGGATTCAATCTTATCGTGATTTGCCAATTTTAATTAATCAGTGGGCAAATGTGGTAAGATGGGAGATGAGAACTCGTCTATTTTTGCGTACAGCTGAATTTTTATGGCAAGAGGGACATACTGCCCATGCTACTAAAGAAGAGGCTATTGAGGAGACTGAAACAATGTTGAATGTATATGCAAAATTTGCAGAAGAGTGGATGGCTATGCCTGTTACAAAAGGGTATAAAACAGCAAGTGAAAGATTTGCAGGAGCAATAGATACATTGACCATTGAAGCAATGATGCAGGACGGTAGAGCACTTCAAAGTGGAACATCTCACTTTTTAGGACAAAATTTTGCTAAAGCATTTGATGTTAAATTTGCAAATAAAGAGGGAAAAGAGGAGTATGTTTGGGCTACTTCGTGGGGCGTTTCAACCAGATTGATGGGTGCATTAATTATGACTCACTCTGATGACCATGGTTTAGTGTTGCCTCCAAAATTAGCTCCAATTCAAGTTGTTATTGTTCCAATTTATAGAAAAGATGAAGAGCTAGAGCAAATTACTGAAGTAGCAAATAAAATTTCTGAAAATCTTAAATCAAAAGGTGTTTCTGTTAAATTTGATAATGATGATCAGAAAAAACCAGGATGGAAATTTGCTGAATATGAACTAAAAGGTGTGCCATTACGAATAGCAATTGGACCACGTGACTTGAAAAATAATACCGTTGAGCTTGCTCGTAGAGATACTCTTTCAAAAGAGACTGTTTCAATTGATGGATTAGAAGAAAATATTGTTTCTCTATTGGATGAGATTCAAGATACTATCTATAATAAAGCTGTTACTTTTAAAGAACAAAATACTACTGTTGTTGATAGCTATGATGAGTTTAAAAAACTTCTTGAAGAAAAAGGTGGTTTCTTTTTATGCCATTGGGATGGAACGGAAGAAACAGAGGAGCTAATTAAAAATGAGACTAAAGCAACAATTAGATGTATTCCATTAGATGCACCTGAAGAAGAAGGTAAGTGTATGGTAACAGGAAAACCATCTAAACGTAGAGTTGTAATAGCTCGTGCTTATTAATTGAAAATATTATAATAGTAAATAATATCATAAAAAACCTTGACAACATCTAAGTTATCAAGGTTTTTTCATCTACTTCAAATGTTTATTTAATTTTAGGTACTCCTTGAGTTGTCATTTTTACTTTTTTGATGAGGTTATTTTCATCATATTCTAACTTATCAATACAGACACTTCTTCTGAATGGACCGCCAGTTGGTAAACCAGCTGTATGATATATAAAATAGTCATTTCCTTTAAAAGTAGCTATTGCTTGATGATTGGTAGGTGAATTAGGTATTGTGTCATTTATAACACCTTGATATTCCCACGGACCATTAATGTTATCACTTGTAGCATACTCAATTCTTGAAGGATAACCTGCAGAGTATGTGAAGTAATATATATCATTTCGTTTGTGAATATATGGTGCTTCAAAAAAGTTGGTTAATCCTTCAATAGTTTGAACCGGACCATCAAGTTCTACCATATTTTCTTTCAATTTAACCATTCGCGCTTCACCCCATGAGCCCCAAAAGAAATATACCTGACCATCATCATCTACATATACAGCTGGATCGATATTTAGTGGAATTGAATTTGTGGTAGTATCTGTAATCAGTGGTTCACCAATTGGGTCAACAAATGGACCAGTTGGCGAGTCAGATACAGCAACTCCCATAGCAAATCCTTCGTGGGTGCGAACAGATTTGTGTACTAGAGGTACATACCACCAAAATTTCCCGTGATTTTCAACAACATCACCAGCAAAGGCATTAGCTATGGCCCAATCAAAATCGGCAACAGAAAGTTTGCTCCCATGATGAGTCCAATTTACCATATCTGTGGTTGAAAAAACATACCATCTATTCATTAAAAAGCCATCTACACCCTCTGCTTGTTCATCGCTACCTGTATAAAGATATAGAGTGTCGTTATGAACAATAACGCTAGCATCTGCTGTAAAAGGCGAATCAAAAAGTGGATTGCCACTATATTCTATAGATGTTGATTTGCAACCAACAAATAAGGTTGTTATTATTGTTAATAGTAATAAATAGTTTTTTTTCATCTTCTTAGTATTTTATATAATTGTTTATTTTATTAGATGTAAGTGTTAAGACAAAATTGTAATAATAAATTATTTTCTTAGCGGACTATTGTTTATCTTTTGTGGATTAAAAGTGAATTTGTAAAAACTAATATATCATAATGAAAATTTTAAATAGATTTTTTGAGTATATATCTTTTGATACTCAGTCAGATGAGAATACTAATATGACGCCTAGCACGCTCGGTCAGTTTGAATTTGCCAAACATTTGGTGAATGAGCTAAAAGAAATTGGGCTTACTGATGCTAAGGTTGATGAGTATGGATATGTAATGGCAACTTTATCCTCAAATATTGAGAAAAATGTACCAGTTATCGGGTTTTTAGCTCATATGGATACAAGCCCTGATTTTTCTGGTAAAAATATTCAACCAAAATTGGTTAAAAATTATGATGGAGAAGATATTATACTAGATGAGAAGAGCAATCTGTTTTTGAAACCAGATGAATTTCCAGAACTTAAAAAATATATTGGTCAAGATATAATAACAACCAATGGACACACTTTGCTTGGTGCAGATGATAAAGCTGGTATTGTTGAAATAATTACTGCGATGGAGTATCTCATTAATAATCCTCAAATAAAACATGGGAAAATAAGAATAGCTTTTACACCAGATGAGGAGATTGGGCAAGGGGCAGATAATTTTAATGTAGAAGAATTTGGGGCAGACTTTGCATATACAATTGATGGGGGCGAGATTGGCGAACTTGAATATGAGAACTTTAATGCTGCAGTGGCAACTATCACTTTTTATGGTAGAAATGTTCATCCTGGATATGCAAAAGATAAAATGCGAAACTCTATGAGAATTGCTAATCAGTTTATATCTCTTTTACCACGTCACGAAACACCTGAACATACTGAAGATTATGAAGGGTTTTATCACCTAATCTCTATGAGTGGTGATGTTGAAAAGAGTGAGTTAGTTTATATAATAAGAGATTTTTATACAGATAGATTTGCTGATAGAAAACGTGGATTGAAGCATCTTACAGATAAAATCAATAGTGAATTTGGTGATGGCACTGCTGTTATAGAGATTAAAGACCAATATTATAATATGCGTGAAAAAATTGAACCTTTAATGTATATTGTTGATTTGGCCGAAAAAGCTATGAAAGAGGTTGGCGTTGAGCCTTTGATAAGGCCAATTCGTGGTGGTACAGATGGGTCAAGACTCTCTTTTATGGGACTTCCAACGCCTAATATATTTGCAGGAGGACATAATTTTCACGGTAGATATGAATTTATTCCTCTTCAAAGTATGGAAAAAGCGGTTGAGGTTATTATTAAAATTGCAGAGTTGGC
>CAZHHH010000086.1:0-4562 GCA_964532085.1 uncultured Marinilabiliaceae bacterium | reverse complement strand
TTTTTCAAATTCAATTATAAAAACAATCTATAACTTATAAATTTTAATCAAGTAAATAAATACTTAAATTCTTTCATCTCTTTTTTATAATCTTTAGTTTTGTAATATCTAATTAGATGAAAAGATGCTTTTATCTTTTAGATATAAGGTAAACAATTTAAAATTATAGAAAAATGGCAGTATTAGTAGGAAAAAAGGCACCATTATTCAACAGTCCTGCTGTTGTGAATGGTCATGAGATTGTAAACAGTTTTTCATTGGATCAATATTTAGGTAAGAAGTATGTTATATTTTTCTTCTACCCTGCAGACTTTACTTTTGTTTGTCCAACAGAGATTATAGCATTTCAAGATAAAATTAAAGAGTTTGAAGATAGAGATGTTGCTGTTGTTGGTGCATCAATTGATTCTGAGTTTTCTCATTGGAAATGGTTACAAACAGAGTTAAATGATGGTGGAATTAAGGGAGTGAAATTCCCATTAGTTGCTGACCGTAATATGACAATAAGTAAGAATTATGATGTTCTTGCTGGTGAGCATACTTATGATGAAGATGGAAATTCAGTTTTTGAAGGTGAGGCTGCTTCATATCGTGGGCTTTTCTTAATTGATAAAGAAGGTGTTGTTAGACATCAACTAGTTAATGATATGCCACTTGGAAGAAGTGTTGATGAGGCTATTAGAATGGTTGATGCTTTACAGTTCTTCGAAGAGAATGGTGAGGTTTGTCCAGCAAACTGGCGTAAAGGTGATGAAGGATTGAAAGCTACGCAAGAAGGAATTGCTGAGTTTTTAGGAAATAAGAAGTAAGATTGTTTTCATAGTTATATTAAGTTAAAAAAAGTGGTCTTTATTTGTAAGACCACTTTTTTCTTTTATGCTATTTTGTGCTTAAAGTTCTAATATCTTTTCCGCTTGGAGCTTGGAATACTGTTAATTCAAACTCTGGAATAACTGCTAGAATATGGTCAAAAATATCTGCTTGAAGCTCTTCATATTTTGCCCAACGATTATCAGCACTAAAAATATAAACCTCAATTGGTATTCCCGCATCTGTTGGTTGCAGATGACGAATTAAGAATGTAAGATTTGTATTAACTCGCGGATTAGTTCTACAATAATGATCTAAATATTGTCTAAAAATCCCTAAGTTTGTTAGCCTTCTTCCATTTACAATGACTGAATCGTCGATGTTATGCTCTTTATTATACTCTTCAATCTCTCTTTCTCGCTCCTCAATATAATCTTTAAGATGGTGGATTTTTTTGAACTTTTCTAACATCTCTGGAGTACAAAATTTCACACTTTGCATATCAATACTTATCGATCGCTTGATTCTTCTACCGCCCGACTCTTGCATTCCTCGCCAGTTTATAAAAGGGTTAGAAACCAAAGCGTAAGTTGGAATATTTGTAATAGTTTTATCCCAATTTTGAACTTTTACATTATTAAGTGTTATTTCTAACACATCCCCGTCAGCATTATATGAAGGCATCTCAATCCAATCTCCAACGTGCACCATTTTGTTTGCCGACAGTTGTATTCCTGCAACTAAGCCCATTATGGTATCTTTAAAAACTAACATAAGAACGGCGGCTAATGCCCCTAGTCCAGCAAATATTTTTGTTACTTTTACATCAAAAAGATATGATACAATTATGAGTGCAGCTATAAGATAGGTGATTAAAATTATAAGTTGAGTATAACTTCTTATGGAGCGATCTGAAGAGTAAGGTTTTTTATTATAATAATCTTCTAAAACTCTTATTAAACCTTGAATTGCTCCAAAAATCATTACAATAAAATAGATTGTAACTAATTTATTGGTAACCCCTAAAGAAATTGGATATTCTAAAAGAAATATTGGGGATAACGAATAAATAATTGTTGCAGGTATCAAGTGCAATAGACGTTGATATACCTTTCTCTTTATAAAATAATTTTCACCCTCTTTTTTGACTCTATTGGTAAATTTTATGATATAATAAATTATAATTTTTTTGACTAGAAGATGTACTAAAACAGCGATTATGGCAACGATAGAGATTTTTATTACAAAGTCTAAATATAATTCAGTCTTATCATCTAGTGAAAAACTCGTAAGAATATTAGAAATAAAGTTATTAATCCATTGAGCAATTGTAGTTAAATTATCCATTTTATTTTTATTAAATTTTAAAGAATCGTTATTATCTGATTATCAAAAATACTAAACAATCACTATCTTGCAAAGAAATTAAATATTGGATTTTATGATTCCTAGCTATCGCATTCTGTTTTTATCACTTTTGTTTATCTTCTTTCCAGGGAATAAAATATTTTCTAACGCTATTTTTGACTTTGAAAATAGTCTTCGTATAGATTTTGTTCTAGCAGGTTCAAGTGGTGAAATAAATGGCTATGTTGCAGAGTTATCGAAGTTTACAGGTTGTAACTATAATTCAAATACAGTTATATCTCCTTTTGAATATGGAACTTATAGAGCTTTGATGCTTGATGTGAATTCTAAAGATACAATATTTAAAAAAAGTTTTTCTGCGCTTTTTGAAGAGTGGCAAGCATTTGAAGAGGCTAAGACAAAAAAAAGAGCGTTTGAGCAAACTGTAATTTTTCCAATGCCACTCAGTAATGTTCAAGTAATTATTGAGTCGAGAGATGAAAAAGGTGTTTTTAAACCTATTATAGAAGAAGTAATAAATCCTAAAAGTCATTCTATCATTTATAAAAAGAAGAACGAGTACGATTATCGCCTCTTTAATAATGATAGTAACGATGAGAGTATGAATTTACTTTTTATCGCCGAAGGATATACTGAAGATGAGATAGAGCTATTTTTTAGTGAAGTTGAAGAGGTTGCAATGTCTCTTTTTAAGTTTGAACCATATAAAAAGCATAAGAACAAAGTGAAAATACACGCTATTGCACCTATCTCAGAGAATAGCGGAACTACCAATCCGTTAAAAAATGAGTGGAAAAGCACTGTTGCTAATAGTTCTTTTAATACTTTTGGTGTTGATAGATATTTAGAAAGTCTCTCTTGTTGGAGAATTTATGATATGGCTACCTCTTATCCTAACGACCATATTATTGTATTTGTAAATAGCAGTGATTATGGCGGAGGTGGAGTTTATAACCACTTTTCCATAACAACATCTCGCAATTATTATTCGGATTTAGTATTGGTTCACGAGATTGGGCACGGCTTTGCAGGATTGGCTGATGAATATGATAATGAAGAAGAGTTAGATAGTTTTACAAATAGAAATATTGAACCATCACAACCAAATATCACTACATTAGTAGATTTTGGATCTAAATGGAAGGAAAAAGTTGAAGAGGAGACCCCAATTCCAACACCAAATAAGAGTGTTTATAGAAATAAAACAGGAGTGTTTGAAGGTGCGGGATATACAAAAAAAGGAGTATATCGTCCAGCACATACTTGCATAATGCGAGAGTTAAGTACAACTAAATTTTGTGAGGTTTGTGAAAAAGCAATCGAGGAACAAATTTTGTTTTTTTCGAAATCACATTAATTTAAAATATAAGCTATGGTTTATAAGGCAGATGATAAAAGATATAATTCGATGAAATATCGAAGAACAGGAAATAGCGGATTACTTTTACCAGCAATTTCTCTTGGACTTTGGCATAATTTTGGGTCAGTTGACTCTTATGATAATATAAAGCAGATGTTAACTTTTGCTTTTGATAATGGAATAACTCATTTTGATTTAGCCAATAACTATGGTCCTGAACCAGGTTCAGCTGAAGAAAATTTTGGAAAAATTCTAGCTAATGAATTTAAACCATATAGAGATGAGATGATAATTTCAACAAAAGCAGGTTATTATATGTGGCAGGGTCCTTATGGTGAATGGGGGTCAAAGAAATATTTAGTTTCAAGTCTTGATCAAAGCTTAAAAAGGTTGGGATTAGAATATGTCGATATATTTTATAGCCACCGCCCTGATGATAGAACACCTTTGGAGGAGACAATGTCTGCGTTAGATTTAGTAGTTAGACAAGGTAAGGCACTCTATGTTGGTATATCAAATTACTCGGCTGAGCAGACAGAAGAGGCAACAAAAATATTGAATGAATTGGGCACTCCTTGCTTGATTCATCAACCACGATACAGCATTCTAGACCGTTGGGTTGAAGATGGACTTTTAGATGTGCTTGAAGAGCGTGGAGTTGGTTCAATTGCTTTCTCACCATTGGCACAGGGACTATTGACTGATAGATATTTAAATGAAATACCAGCAGATTCGAGAATTGCAAAGGAGCACGGTTTTTTACAAAAAGAATCATTGACAGAAGAAAGACATTCTGCATTATTGCAACTTAACGAGATAGCTAAAAATAGAGGTCAATCACTGGCACAAATGTCAATTGCTTGGTTACTGAAAAATCCTGTGGTTACATCGGTGCTTATTGGTGCAAGTTCGGTAGCACAGTTAAAAGATAATTTAAAATCTCTAGATAATATTGATTTTACAGATGAAGAATTAAAGTTAATTGATAAGATTTCATTATCTGTTTTGATGAATAGGTAGGGGT
>CAZHHH010000085.1:0-12681 GCA_964532085.1 uncultured Marinilabiliaceae bacterium | reverse complement strand
GGCAGCTGTTCTCATGGAGTAGGTACAGCAAGAGCAATAGAAATGGGAGCAGTTGAAGGAGTAATAAGTGGACTAACAATTGGATTAATGGGTCTCTTTACATCAGTAATTCTCTCAATATCACAATTTTAGATTCAATTTACAATTGTCAATGTTTAATGCAAAATGTACAATTATCAATGCTCAATGGGTGACCTTCCCTACTAGGGGTTAACCTAATTTTGGATTTTCAACTTTCAACTTTCAATTCATCAAATTGTTCATTCGTCATTCATTGTTCATTGTTCATTTTTCATTGTCCATTGAAGATTGATTATTCATTGAAGATTAGTTTAAAAATTGCTAATCGCTTCTACAATCTCCTCAGATACCGCCAACCTACCGTTCACAATAGAAGTTGTAGTTACTACCCCTTTTAAACAGAGTTTTTCATCAGGGAGTCGGTAAATATCTTGATAAAAAATATATTTTACACCTGAATGCTCAACCCTTAGGCGAACGACAAATTCATCGCCGCTTGTTAAAGGTGTTTTGTATGACAAATCAATTCTTGCAACAACTGCAACAATATCTCTTTTGTATAAATCATGAAAATCTAAACCTATACTGAGCATAAATTCATGGCGTGTATGTTCTAAATAATTTTGATAAACACTGTTATTTACAATTCCTTGTAAATCACACTCATAGTCACGGACTTTGAACTTTAATTCAAAATGATAGTTTTTATTCATTGGTACTATTATTAAAAGGCAAATATAAATAAAAATTAAACTTTTTAAATAGAAAGATAACATATCAAGTGATAATAAATATTTTATAATTGCTTATATTTGTTAGCTTGTAAAGAAAATAGAGAGATAATGCAAGATATAATACAATCATATATAGATGAAAATTTGCCTTTTTTTGCATTTAAACTACCCGACGAAAGAAAAGTCAAAATTGGGTTAGCAGACGAAGCAAGATCTATAAACTTTACAGAATTAGAAAACATCTCGAAAAACTCTTTTATAATTTTTCCATTTGACAATAATTTATCTTCTGGATGGGCGTTTTCATCTAAAGAAGAAAATGAGATTACTATTGAAGAAAGTGATTTTTATGATGAGTATAAATTTGATGATTCCATCGATTCATTCTCTTTATATGAGTTTAATAATTACAAGCTTCAGTTCTCTGAAATGATGGAGTCTTTTCAAAAGGAGAATGTTAGTAAAGCCATATTGTCAAAAGTAATAGAGGTAGAAAAGAGTGCTTCATTCTCTGTTGTAGATATGTTTAAACGTCTTTTAAATAAATATCCATCTACTTATGTCTTTCTCTTCTCTACAAAAGAGACTGGAATGTGGATGGGGGCATCGCCTGAACTTCTTTTTTCTAAAAGTGGTGATAAATGTAAAACTGTATCTCTTGCTGGTACTCGTTCTCCTGATGATACCATTGATAAATGGACTAATAAAGAGAAAGAAGAGCAGGGAATGGTTACAAGTTTTATCGACGATGTATTAAGTAAAAACCACGTAGTTGATTATCATAAAGAGAATATTAAGCTAATAAATGTTGGGAGTGTATCTCACTTAAAAACTTCGTATGAGTTTAAAATCACTTCAGAAACTTCTTGGGGAAATATTATTAAAGAACTACATCCCACACCCGCTCTGTGTGGTGAGCCAAAGTTAAAAGCTATGAAGCTAATTCAGAGAGTGGAACCTCATAATCGTGAATTTTATGGCGGTTTTATGGGTTTCATTGATAAAGATGTAAATCTTTATGTAAATTTGCGCAGTATGAAAATTGAGGAGAAAGATTTGAAAATCTTTGTAGGTGGTGGTTTAACAAAAAAGTCTATTTTAGAGGATGAATGGAATGAACTAAAACTAAAAAGTCAAATCTTACTTTCTATACTTTAATTTTAATTAAAAAAAGAAATGAGTAAACCTATTTCGGACAAACCAATAGTTAAAGCGTTAGTTGATTTGTGTTATTTGCATGGCGTTGAGCAAGTTGTGATTTCGCCTGGTTCGCGAAATGCACCTTTAATTATATCGTTCTTAGGTTCGGAAAAATTTGAGTGTTTAAGTATTGTAGATGAGCGTTCTGCAGCATATTTTGCACTAGGATTAGCGCGCGAAACACGAAAGCCAGTTGCCATAGTTAGTACAAGTGGTACAGCTGCATTAAATTACGCACCTGCAGTTGCAGAGGCATATTATCAGCAAATCCCTTTGGTTGTTATTACAGCAGATAGGCCTAAAGAGTGGATTGACCAAGCAGATGGGCAAGCTATAAATCAACCAGGTATATATAATAATTATATAAGATATCAGTGCTCTTTACCGCTATCGGGTGGACATAGTGATGATGAGTGGTATATGAATAGAATGCTAAATGAGGCTTTTCAAAAGTGTGTAGGACAAGTGCCTGGACCAATACATATAAATGTTCCTATGCGCGAGCCGTTGTATGGAAAAACTGTTCATCAGCAAAAACCAGCTCGAAAAATTGAAATATTACAGGGTGATAGCTTATTAGATAAAGAATCTATTGATATTTTGATATCTGAAATGGAAAGATATCAAAGAGTGATGATACTTGTAGGCGCTATGCACCATAATGTTGAACTTGAAAATGCTCTAAAATTATTAGCTGATAAAGGTGTAGTTGTATTAACAGAAACTCTTTCAAATGTTGAAGATGAAAAATTCATTGGAAATATGGATAGAGTAGTGTCTACAATAGTTGAAGACGAAGAGTTAATTTTTAGCCCAGATATGGTCGTTACCTTTGATGTGCCTATACTTTCAAAAATGGTAAAATCATTATTAAGAAAGAACAATCCACACATACATTGGCATTTTTCTAATCAAGATACAATTACTGATACTTATCAAGCCTTAAGTAGAATAATTCGTGGTAATTATTCCAATATATTGATGCAGATAGCTGAAAAAATTGAAAATAGAGAGAAAAGATTCCATGAGATATGGGAGAAGAGGGCTGAAATTGCTGGGCAACGTCATATTCAGTTTTTTGATAAAACTCCGTGGTCAGATATTAAATTTTTTAAGCAACTAAATGACTTTGATTTATTAAAAATGCAAATTCATCTAGGTAATAGCACGCCAGTTAGATATGCACAGCTTTTTAATTGGAAAAATCAGCAATGGTATTCTAATAGAGGAACAAATGGAATTGATGGTTCGGTGAGTACTGCCGTTGGAGCGGCTTATGCTGCTGATAGACCAGTATTATTGATAATAGGTGATTTGTCATTCTTTTATGATAGCAATGGTTTGTGGCACAATCATTTGAAAGATGATTTCAAAGTGATTGTTATTAATAATCAAGGCGGTGGAATATTTAGATTTGTTTCAGGTCCGTTAGATGTTGATGAAATGGAGGGCTTTTTTGAAGCAAAACATAATACAAACTGTAAAGGAATTGCCGAAACACATAGTATGAAATATTTCTCTATAGATGAAAAGGATGAAACAGAAGGGATATTAAATGATTTTTTTAAAACAACAAATAAACCTTGTTTGTTAGAGGTATTTACACCTAATGTGGAGAGTGGCAATTTGTTGAAAAAATATTTTAAGAATTTAAGAGAAGAATTTTAATAAAAATATATAGCAATGCGAAATTGGATTTCAGAAAAAGAGTATAGTGATATCAAATTTGAGACATTTGATGGTATCGGGAAAATAACTATCAATCGTCCAGAAGTTTATAATGCTTTTCGTCCTGAAACGGTAAAGCAACTAATCGAGGCTTTTGATATTTGTCGAGAGCGCCAAGATATTCGTGTGGTGATATTAACTGGCGAAGGTGATAAAGCTTTCTGTTCGGGAGGTGACCAGAATGTGAAAGGACACGGTGGTTATATTGATGATGAAGGTGTACCACGTCTAAATGTTTTAGATTTACATAAACGTATTCGCTCTCTGCCTAAACCAGTTATTGCAATGGTAAATGGATATGCCATTGGTGGTGGACACGTTTTACACGTTATTAGTGATTTAACCATTGCAAGTGAAAATGCCCGTTTTGGACAAACAGGACCAAAAGTAGGTAGTTTTGATGCTGGTTTTGGATCATCATATTTAGCACGACATGTTGGACAGAAAAAAGCACGTGAAATATGGTTTTTATGTGAGCAATACACTGCAAAAGAGGCTGAAACAATGGGAATGGTTAATAAAGTAGTTCCTCTAGAAGAACTTGAAGACACTACAGTTGAGTGGTGTAACATTATAAAGCAGCGAAGTCCAATGGCTGTGCGTATGATTAAGCGTGGGCTCAATGCTGAACTTGATGGGCAAACAGGAATTATGGAAATGGCTGGAGATGCAACTCTTATGTTTTACCTAATGGAGGAGGCTCAAGAAGGTAGACAGGCGTTTTTAGAGAAGAGAGATCCAGATTTTGACCAATTTCCAAAGTTTCCATAAAACATAGATTATGGGTGATATAAAAAATGTAGAAGTTCGTAATCTTAACATTGACGATTACGAAGAGTTAAAGACATCAATGATTCAGGCTTATGAAAAGTGGCCTGAATCTTATTGGCGTGAGTCGCAAATTCAGAAGTTATTATCTATCTTCCCAATCGGACAAATTGCTGTAGTGGTTGATGGAGTTGTGGTTGGTGCTGCATTGTCGCTCATAATTAAATATGACCAATTTGGAGACGAACACACTTATGGTGAAATAACCAAAGGTGATACTTTTAAAACTCATAATACTAAAGGTGATGTTCTCTATGGTATAGATATGTTTATTCGTCCGGAATATAGGGGCTTACGACTGGGAAGAAGACTTTATGATGCACGAAAAGAACTTTGTGAACAACTTAATTTGAGAGCAATAGTTTTTGGGGGAAGAATACCAAATTATCATAAATTTTCAGCAGAAATATCTCCAAAAGAGTACATCCAACAAGTAAAACGTAAAGAAATTTATGACCCAACGTTAACATTTCAGCTATCAAATGATTTTCACGTTAAAAAAATATTGATAGACTATCTGCCAGGAGATAAAGAGTCAAAAGAATATGCAGTTTTATTGCAATGGGATAATATCTATTTTGTTAAAAATTCTCATAAATTAAATCAGCAAAAATCTATTGTTAGGTTAGGACTTGTACAGTGGCAAATGCGTCTATATTCTTCAAAAGAAGATGTATTTGAGCAGATGGAATATTTTGTAAATGCTGTATCTAATTATCAAAGTGATTTTATACTATTTCCAGAATTTTTTAATGCGCCTTTAATGGCCAAATATAATCATCTTTCAGAGTCTGAAGCTATTCGTAAATTAGCAGAATATACAGAAGATGTGAGAGACAAGTTTATTCAACTTGCAATTGAATATAATGTAAATATAATCACAGGTAGTATGCCATTAATAAAAGAAGATAAGCTACTTAATGTAGGTTATCTGTGTAGAAGAAATGGAGAGTGGGATAGCTATGAAAAAATACATATTACTCCTGATGAGGTTAAAGCATGGGGACTTTCGGGTGGCAGCAAAGTTAAAACATTTGATACCGACTGTGGGAAAATAGGCATTCTAATATGTTATGATGTTGAATTTCCTGAACTTTCGCGAATACTTGCAGAGCAAGGGATGAATATACTTTTTGTCCCATTCCTGACAGATACTCAAAATGGATATAGTAGAGTTAGATACTGTGCAAAAGCTAGGGCTATTGAGAATGAGTGTTATGTAGCAATCTCAGGCTCGGTTGGTAACTTACCCAAAGTGCATAATATGGATATTCAATATGCTCAATCGGCTGTATTCACACCTTGTGATTTTGCTTTCCCAACTAATGGTATAAAATCAGAAGCTACACCAAATACTGAGATGATTCTTGTTACTGATGTTGATTTAGATCTGTTGGCAGAACTTCATACTTATGGTAGTGTTAGAAATTTAAAGGATAGAAGAAAAGATTTATACTCTGTAGAGATTGTTAAAAAAGAGTAGAAAATAAAAAAGGGAGTATAGAAAATTATACTCCCTTTCCAAAACTCAAATTTTTAAAACCTTAAATTAAATAAAATCGATTGACGTAGTTATGCCTACTAAATTTGATATCATTTCGATGTAACTGCTGCATTCAGCTTTACTTACAAAAGGTGCACTCATTGCCAATAATCGACCTTCGTCACTCTTTAAATGAAAAACATAACGACCACTTTCCGTACGCCACTTATCATAATTAAACCCACTCTCAATCTGTTGTCGTAGTTGATTAATCCCTTCCAAACATTGGTTCTTTGTTGTGAAGCGAGGACTCCATAAAACTGGTCTATCCTCTTTATCTTTCAATAAGAATTGAAAGATATCTTTGTCTTTTTGTGAAACAATAAATTTCATAAACTGTTTAAAATTTTAGGTGTTAGTATTAAATTATAGTATTTAATTAAAATAGGCAAATTAAGTGTTAAAGTCAAGCTCCTAACCTCTAATTTGGAATTAAAAAAAGAACGTTTTAAAATAAAATAACTTCTTTAATTATGATTTGATTAAATTTGTATCGTTTAATATATGTATATGCTAATATTTAAATAAGGTTTCAAAAATGTTAACAAATATCTAATAAAATGAGAGAGAAAATATATGCTTGGATTGTTTCCCTAAGGTTAAGGACTTTGCCTTTAGCACTTTCTACGGTTATTATGGGTACAATTATAGCTTATAATCAAGAGGTGATGAATATAAAAGTGATGTGGGGTGCAATTCTTACTACACTTTTTTTACAAATATTATCAAATCTAGCTAATGACTATGGTGATGCTGTTACAGGAGCAGATAATGAAGAGAGGCAAGGACCAAAAAGAATGATACAGAGCGGAAAAATAACTATGAGGGAGATGAAAATTGCTGTAATTATAAATTCTCTTTTAGCATTTATCTCTGGAGTTGCTCTACTTTATTCCGCTTTTGAGAGATTTTCTTATATCCAAATTTTATTTTTACTGTTGGGTATTGCGGCAATTGCTGCAGCAATAAAATATACTGTAGGAAAAAATCCATACGGATATAGTGGATTTGGAGATCTGTTTGTATTTCTGTTTTTTGGTTTATTAGGTGTGGCAGGTACGTGGTATTTGCATACTAAAGCTTGGGAATGGGCTATTTTATTACCAGCATCAACTATTGGACTATTTAGTGTAGGTGTTTTAAATATTAATAATATAAGAGATAGAGAAACTGATATTGAGTTTAATAAAAAAACTATGGCTGTAATATTAGGTGATAAAAATGCAAGAGTTTATCATGCGATAATGATTATTATAGCTTGGATATTGATGATTTCTTATATGATAATAACTAACAGTTTTGATAAATTTTATTTCCAGTTTTTAACTTTCCCTCTCTTTGTGCGTAATGTAATAGTTGTATATAAATCTGATAAAAGCTCAAAGCTTGATAAAGAGTTGAGAAATTTATCATTAACAACTTTACTATTTGTGTTATTAGGAATATTCTAATTGTATGATATGTTGAAGGCCTATATTGAAAAAAAGATTTTTAAATTTAAAGAGCCTGGTGGTACATCACGTGGTGTTTTATTAGAAAAAGTAAGTTTTTATATTGTTATTTACAACGAGTCAACTCCCGAAATAAAAGGTGTTGGAGAGTGTTCTATTCTTCCAAATTTATCTCCCGATGATAGACCTAATTTAGAAGAAAAGTTAAATTGGGTAGCTCAAAACATTAATTCTGTTAAAGATGAATATCATTCTGTGCTACAAGAATGGCCAGCTATAATATTTGCTGTTGAAACAGCCTTTTTAGACCTTAAAAATGGTGGTAAAAGAATCTATTTTGATTCGCCATTTCTAACAGGAGGTTTTAAAATTCCTATAAATGGATTGATATGGATGGGTGATATTGAAACTATGCAGAAGCGGATTGAAGATAAGATAGCAGAAGGATTTCGATGTCTAAAATTAAAAATAGGAGCTTTAGAATTTGAGAAAGAGCTAGAGTTGATAGCTGAAATAAGAAAAAACTTTTCGGAAAAAGAACTAGAAATTAGATTAGATGCAAATGGAGCATTTGATATAAATAATGTTTCTAATGTTTTAGATAAACTAGCACCACTTTCTATCCACTCTATTGAACAGCCTATAAAACAGGGGCAGTGGAGAGATATGAAAGCTGTTTGTGAAAAATCTCCCATTGATATTGCGCTTGACGAAGAATTGATAGGAGTAAATGATATTGATTTGAAAAAAGAATTAATTAAAAAGCTTAAACCTCACTATATTATTCTAAAACCAAGCTTGCATGGAGGTATAAACGGTGCTAATGAGTGGATCAGTATAGCTGAAAAAAACAGTGTGAAGTGGTGGATAACTTCGGCCCTTGAAAGTAATGTAGGGCTTGAGGCTATTGCTCAGTGGAGTGCTTCATTACGGGTGGATGTGCCTCAAGGTTTGGGTACTGGACAGGTTTTTGAAAAAAATATTGAAAGCAATTTAAAAGTAGAAAATGGAATGTTATTCTATTCTATTTAATTAAATAAATATTTAATTAAATAAGAATTATAAGACTTTTTCATAATAAATTTATATATTAGTTTCGTCTAATCTATTTATGATTTGGATTATGGGTTTAGAGAGATTTAAAAAAATAGTGTTTTATACGATTTTACTCTGTATTTATGGAGTGAATTTAAACGCAACTTCCCTAATTAGCCAACAAAAATATATTTTAAATCACGGTTATACCCAGAACAATATTGTAGGGCAATCTATACAAACCATCTACGAAGATAAGTATGGTATTTTGTGGCTAGGTGTAGAGTCTGTCGGTCTATCTAAATATAATGGAAAAAGTCATACAGTTTTTAAAAATGATTCTCACGATGAGAGTACTATATCTAATAACTACATTCATAAAATAGTTGAAGATGATAGTTGGTATTTGTGGGTGGGAACTGCCAATGGACTTAATAGACTAGACCGAAGAAAAGAAGTTTTTAAAAGATATTTCCAAACAGAAGATAGTAGCTCCTTAACAAATAATTTAATTAATGATATTGTAAAAGATAAGAATGGCAACTTGTGGATTGCTACTGCCAACGGAATATCAATATTAAATACAAAAACAGAGCAGTTTATAAGATTATATAACAATATAAATGATGCAAAGCCAGAGTTAAATAATTTTATTCATACAATTCATATTGATGAGTTTGATGATGTATGGATCGGTACAGCTTTGTATGGTATGTTGAAAATTGCTGCCCAATATAATGAGGTTTTGCGTGATGAATGGAATGAAGCTACTATAAAAAAGTTCCTAGAGGTTACCAAAGTTCCTCGATTATGGGAGCTTGATACTCCAAGTTTACAACAGGGTGATATTAGATATATTACATCTAATAATAGTGATACCTTATGGGTAAGTGGTGAAAATGGATTGTATTATTTCATAAAGAGTTTAGAAAAATTTAAGAAAGTTTATTTCCTAAAATATGGAACTCGTTTTCTAAATAACACCACATATAGTTCGCTTTTGGTGGACTCTGATAATGTATTGTGGGCTGGAACTACAAATAATGGAGTTGTAGTTATTGATTTGAATCTCGATAATATTTATCCTCATCATATTAGTGTTTTAGATCATTCCATAAATGGGCTTAAAAGTGGATATATAAATAAAATTATAGAAAGTAAATCTGGTTTAATATGGTTTGCAACAAAGTTTGAAGGATTACATTTTTATGATAAGGCACAACAGAAGTTCCCTGTGTTAAAGCGTGGCTCAAAAATGATTCCAGGCTTAGCAAGTGATGATGTTACTGCAATTCTAGAAGTTGAAAATGAATTGTGGTTTGGAACTGCATCTAATGGAATATCAATATATAAAAATAGATACGGAAAATTTACTCATGTAAAGCGAGAATATGGGAAAAAAGGTCTTCAGACTAATAAAATTAATAGTTTATTAAAAGATGAAGAGAACAATATATGGATTGGAACAGATGTAGGATTATCCAAGACTAATATTAAAAATACTTTTTTTCAAAACTACTTAGACTTTCCAGTTAGTACACTTGCAAAAATAGATGATGATATTATTTGGGTTGGCACACATAATGGTCTTTTTAGTTTTTCTGTAAAAGAGAAAAGAATTAAACATTTTGAGACCAAATTTGAAGGCTTTTTTAACACAGAAAATAATATAGAGGTTACAAAAATTTTATTTGATAAAGATAGTGTTGCCTGGATTGCAACAAATACAACAGGATTATTTTATTATGATATTAAGAAAGATATATTACTTAATTATCGAAATAATATTAATGATGTAAACTCAATTGGTTGCGACCAAGTTCAGACAGTTTATGAAGATAATATTGGCAATATTTGGGTCGGCACAAAATCTTCAGGACTAAGTTTATTTGATAGGAACAAGAAGAAATTTATCCAAAAAACAACCACTAGTCAAATCTCATCTAATAGTGTCTATCAGATTATAGAAGATGATAGAGGTAGATTATGGTTGGGTACAGGTGATGGAATAATACAATATAATCCGTGGACAGAAGAGTTTGTAAGTTATGCAAATGTTCAAGGGCTTCAGCATACAGTTTTTGATCCAAATGTGTCATATATAACTGAAAAAGGTTGTATTTTGATGGGTGGAAGTAGGGGAGTGAATGTTTTTGATCCAAAAAATGTCTCACTATCTGATTTTAAAGCTCCTATGATTATATCAAGCATAAGCGAAGGAACAAAAAGATTAGTGGTTGATTTAGACTATAGTTCTCATCAATTTGTTTTTGAAAATAACAAGAAGCCTATAACTTTTGAGTTCGCTTTATTAGATTATGCAGCTCCGGAAAAAAACAACTATAAATATATACTTGAGCCATTTGATGATGAATGGATTGATGCAGGTGATAGAAATATTGCGTCATATCTAAATTTACCACCAGGAAAATATAAATTTAAAGCAGTTGGTGTTAATCCTGCGCGAATGACAAAAAGTAATGCTGTGGAGATTAATTTTGTTGTACCAACTCCTTATTGGAAAAAGTTTTGGTTTAAAGCGTTAATACTTTTTATAGTTATTATAACTCTAATAGCGATATTCCATCTAAAAACGTTTCATAGTAAACAGAGGGAAAAAGAGTTGAAAAAGCTTGTTAGAGAAAGAACAGATGATTTATATAAAGCAAATAAAAAACTATCAGAGTTTAATGCAGAAATTGAAGAGCGAAATAAAAATCTTATAAAGCAGAGAGATAAAATCCATAGACAAAACTTGGAGTTGGAGATGCACAGAAACCAGTTAGAAGAGATGGTCTTTGAGAGAACAAAAGATTTAGAAACAGAAAAAACAAAGGCACAAGAGAGTGATAAACTTAAATCAGCATTCCTCGCAAATATGAGCCACGAAATTAGAACGCCTCTCAATGCTATAATGGGCTTTATAGACCTATTGCAAGAAGATGTTTTTGAAGAGAATGAGAAGATAGAAATTGGAAATATAATATATCAAAATAGCAATGATTTATTACAACTTGTTAATGATATAATTGATATAAGCATAATCGAATCAAACCAACTTGTATTGAAAAAACAGGATGTGAATTTTAATAAGTTTTTAATAAATCTGAAAAAATCATATGCTACTAATGGTATTTTAACAGAAAAGAAGTTAAGATTAAATCTAATTTTGCCAGAAGAAGGGGTTGTAATAAATACAGACAAAAGTCGTGTACAGCAGATATATATCAACCTGTTAAACAATGCTATAAAATTTACAGATAATGGTGAGGTAAATTTTGGGTTTAAAATTGAAAAAGAGAAGAAAAGAATCGTCTGTTTCGTTAGTGATACAGGAATTGGAATCTCTAAAGAGAATCAAAAAATGCTCTTTAAACGATTCAATAAAATAGAACCAACTTTTGATAAAGTCCATAGAGGAACAGGACTTGGCTTGTCTATATCTAAGAATTTAAGTGAGCTTCTGGGAGGACAAATTGGCGTGAAATCTGAAGAAGGAAAAGGTAGCACTTTTTGTTTTTGGCTACCTTTATAACTCTTTATTTTGCAATGTGTTTATAAAATCCTTCGCAAGCATCTTCTAATAAATCAAGAGCATATTCAAAGTCTTTAGCAACTCCATAATATGGGTCTGGCACAGTATCTTCATTATATTTTGAAAGATAATCTGTCATCTTGAATATTTTATCACCATAACGACCTTGTGAAATTTGTTCTAAGTTTGAAATGTTAGAATCATCCATTGCTACAATGTAGTCAAAATATTCAAAATCAGACTCTTTTATTGGGCGACTAATACTTGTTAAATCATAACCACGCTTTTTTGCGTGCTTAATTGAACGAGAATCGGCTGGCAACCCTTCGTTATATCCAGATGTTCCAGCAGAATCAATTTCAAAATTAGAAGCCACACCCTCACGTGCAACAATAGCTTTCAATATAGCCTCAGCACTTGGTGAACGGCAAATATTGCCTAAACAAACAAATAATACTTTTTTCTTTTCCATAATGCGAAAATAGTAAAAAAAATAGAATTTACAGCTTATCCTATATTATCCAGTAAAAGGAGCATAAATTGAGAAAGAGAACGTATAATCCTTAAATTAGCTTCACTTAACGTTGTTTTTCTTTTAGCTAGACA
>CAZHHH010000084.1:0-12941 GCA_964532085.1 uncultured Marinilabiliaceae bacterium | reverse complement strand
GTAGAGGGATTAAAAGTTTATGGCGCAGATAATATTAAAGAAGTTATTGACTTTTTAAATGATGAATATGAACTCAAGCAAGTTGTTGTTGATACTGAAAAAGAGTTTATGCACAGTATTATTAATAATGATATAGATTTTTCAGATGTAAAAGGGCAAGATAGTGTAAAGCGTGCATTGGAAATTTCTGCTGCTGGAGGACATAATATTATAATGATTGGTGCTCCAGGTTCGGGAAAATCTATGCTTGCCAAACGGTTAGCTACTATTTTACCACCTTTGCAACTTAATGAGGCACTTGAAACTACGAAAATTCATTCTGTAGCTGGCAAAATATCAGGTAACACAGCATTAATAACACAACGTCCATTTAGAAATCCCCATCATACAATATCTGATGTTGCATTGGTTGGCGGTGGCACATATCCTCAACCGGGTGAAATTTCATTGGCTCACAATGGTGTCTTATTTTTAGATGAATTACCTGAATTTAAAAGAACAGTTCTTGAAGTATTAAGGCAACCTTTAGAGGATAGACAAATATCAATTTCAAGAGCTAAATTTGCTTTAGACTATCCCGCTAGTTTTATGCTTATAGCCAGTATGAATCCTTGCCCTTGTGGATATTTTAATCATCCTGACAAGCAGTGTTTATGTAATCCTGGGCAAGTGCAAAAATATCTCAGCAGAATTTCTGGTCCGTTGCTAGATAGGATTGATATTCATATTGAAGTCGTTCCTGTTCCGTTTAACAAATTAGCGGAAGCACCATTGGCAGAAAAAAGTGAGAGCGTGCGTGAACGAGTTATAAAGGCACGTGATATTCAGACAGTGAGATATAAAAATAATCCAAATATCTACTCTAATGCACAAATGACTACTAAATTATTAAGAAAATATTCAAAACTAGATGAAAGTGGTTCATTGATATTGAAAAATGCTATGGAAAAACTGGACTTATCTGCAAGAGCCTATGATAGAATTTTAAAAGTGGCTCGAACAATAGCAGATTTAGAGGCTAGTGAAAATATTCAATCACATCATATTGCCGAAGCCGTTCAATATAGAAGCCTCGACAAAGCTGGATGGGCGGGATAATATAAGCTAAACTTTATAACCTACAACGCTCAAACTAATCACATCATTTACCGCAAAGCTCTTTTAACTTTGCGGTAATGATATAGATTTATATAACATCTCTAAAACCTTAGACGCGATTGACTTAGACCCAACTTTCAACTTTCAGTTTTCAGTTTTCATCTTTATTACCTATACGATAAATTAATAGGTATCCACTTCTCAAGCTCTTCTACCTCGATGTTTTTACGTCTGCACAAATCGTCAACTTGATCTTTTTCAATTTTCCCAACTCCAAAGTAAACTGCCTCTGGATGTGCAAAATATAGACCACTAACACTTGCATTTGGGTACATACTAAAATGTTCAGTAAGAGTAATTCCCGCATTCCTTTCTGCTTGTAATAAATCAAACAGAATTCGCTTTTCGCTATGATCTGGACAAGCTGGATATCCCAATGCTGGCCTAATGCCTACATATCTTTCTCGCACAAAATTCTCGTGATTAAACTCTTCATTTGGCTGATATCCCCAATGCTCTTTTCTTACTCTAAAGTGTATTTTTTCTGCCAATGCCTCTGCTAATCTGTCAGCAAGAGATTTCAGAAGAATTGCGCTGTAATCATCACCGCTACTTTCATATTTCTCTAACCAACTCTCGATTCCTTCACCTGCAGAACAAGCAAATCCACCGATATAATCCAGCTCGCCACTCTCTTTTGGTTTTATAAAATCTGTTAGCGAGTGATAGAACTTCTTACCTGGCTTCTCCTGTTGCTCTCGCATACTATGGAAAACAGTTAAAACCTCATCGATATTTTCAGGATTGTAAACCTCAATATCATCATCATTAATTGAGTTTGCTGGAAAAAGACCTATGACAGCTCTTGGTGTTAAAATATTCTCTTTCTGAATAAGTTCTAACATATCTACAGCATCTTTATAAAGTTTTAAAGCTTCAGATGCTTTCTCTTTAAGTTCCTCTCTCTTAAAGCGTTCCAACCACTTATCTTTTGCTAATATTCCATTTATAACATCATCCATTCCATCGTAATTTCCTGTAATTCTCCACGCGTGGAAAAAGAAAGTCCAGTCGATAAATGGAATTATGTCCGAAACAGTAATATTATCTAATACCTGAATACCCAACTGTTTTGGTGCAACCACAGGATTTTTATCCCAATCAACAAGATATTTTTTACTGCGAGCCTCTTCTATCGTAACATATTTGCGCTCTTTTTTATTACTGTTTTGCTCTCGCAGTTTTTCATATTCTGCAGCTTTGGTTTCTATATAATTCTCTTTTTCACGTTCAGAAAGCAATGCACTAACCACCTGTGCACTTTGTGATGCATCTTTTACGTGAACCACAGGACCGGAATAGACAGTGTCAATTTTTACAGCTGTATGAATTGCCGAAGTTGTTGCACCACCAATTAGAAGTGGTTTTTTCATTCCACGTCTCTCCATTTCACGGGCAACGTTTGCCATCTCTTCCAACGATGGGGTTATAAGTCCGCTCAACCCAATCATATCTGCTTCTTGTTTCTCTGCCTCTTCAAGAATTTTGTCGGCAGGAACCATCACGCCTAAATCGATAATTTCATAATTATTACAGGCAAGAATAACTCCCACAATATTTTTACCAATATCGTGAACATCACCTTTTACGGTAGCCATAACAATTTTACCTGCTTTTGTTGGCTCTTCACCCGATGCTCTTTTCTCTTCTTCAATGAATGGCTGTAACCACGCAACAGCTCTTTTCATCACACGTGCAGTTTTAACCACTTGAGGCAAAAACATTTTTCCTGAACCGAAAAGTTCTCCTACAATGTTCATTCCATCCATCAGTGGTTGCTCAATAATATCTAGCGACGATGGATATTTTGTTTGAGCTTCTGCTAAATCTTCTTCGATATAATCAGCAATTCCTTTTACTAAACTGTGGTGCAGCCTTTTCTCAAGTTGCTCATTTCGCCACTCATCTTTTTTAGCTTCAGTTTCTGCACTATTTGCTTTATAGCTCTCTGCTTTTGAGATAAGGTTTTCTGTAGCATCAGGGTGTTTATTGAAAACAACATCCTCAACTAACTTTAAAAGCTCTGGTTCAATTTGATCATAAATTTGAAGCATACCTGGATTTACAATACCCATATCCATACCAGCTTGAATAGCATAGTATAAAAAGACAGAGTGTATAGCTTCTCTAACAGTGTCATTTCCTCGGAAAGAGAAAGACAGATTGCTCACACCACCGCTAACTCGTGCATACGGAAGATTTTCCTTTATCCATCTTGTAGCATCTATAAAATCAACAGCATAATTATTATGCTCCTCAATTCCTGTGGCAATTGCCAACACGTTGGGGTCAAAAATTATATCTTCAGCTGGAAATCCTACTTCTTCGGTTAATATTTTATATGCTCTTGAGCAAATTTCTTTTCTACGTTCAAAATTATCGGCTTGTCCTTTTTCATCAAAAGCCATAACCACAACTGCTGCACCATACTTTTTAATAATAGATGCTTGTTCAATAAACTCCTCTTCGCCCTCTTTCAAACTGATTGAGTTTACAATACATTTTCCTTGCAAACATTTTAGTCCAGCTTCTAAAACGCTCCATTTAGAAGAGTCAATCATAACAGGAAGACGAGCAATATCAGGCTCAGATGCCATTAAATTAAGATATGTTACCATCTCTTTTTCAGCATCAAGCATTGCATCATCCATATTAACGTCAATCACTTGTGCGCCGCCTTCAACTTGATCACGAGCAACTGAAAGAGCTTCTTCATATTGTTCATTACGGATTAATCGAGCAAATCGCTTTGAGCCAGAAACGTTGGTTCTTTCACCAATGTTCACAAAGTTTGTTTGTGGAGTAACAACCAAAGGCTCTAGTCCACTAACTCTTAAAGTACGCTCTATCTCTGGCACTTGACGAGGTGTTGCATCTTTTAAATGTTCAGCAAATGATGCAATATGTTCTGGCGTAGTACCGCAGCAACCACCAACAATATTAACTAATCCATCTTTTAGATAGTCAATAATTTGAGGAGTCATCTCTTCTGGTGTTTCATCATATTCTCCAAACTGATTTGGAAGTCCTGCATTTGGATATGCACTTATGAGAAGTGATGTTTTTTTACCCATCTCCTCCACATAACTACGCAGCTCACTAGCACCTAAACCGCAGTTTAACCCTAAAGAGAATAGTGGAACGTGTGAAACAGACGTTAAAAACGCCTCCATTGTTTGCCCTGACAACGTTCTTCCACTATTATCTGCTACAGTTACAGAAACCATTATTGGAAAGTTCTTTAATCCTCTTTTCTCCAATTCATTTTGTATTCCAAAAAGAGCTGCTTTAGCATTTAGCGTGTCGAAAATTGTTTCTAACAAAAGAATATCTACACCACCATCTAAAAGCCCACTAACTTGCTCCGTATATATCTTAACTAGGTCATCAAAAGTTACAGCTCTATACCCAGGGTTGTTCACATCTGGTGATAGTGATGCGGTTTTGCTAGTTGGACCCAATGCACCAGCAACAAATCGTGGTCTGTCGGCTGTAGTATGTTTTTCAACAGCCGCAACAGCTATCTCTGCCGCAGATTTATTTATTTCATAAGCCAAACTTTCCAATCCATAATCTCCTTGAGAAATACTGGTTGCATTAAAAGTGTTTGTGGAAATAATATCAGAACCAGCCTCTAGATATTGTTCGTGAATTTCTGCAATAACCTCTGGCTTGGTAATTACTAATAAATCATTATTCCCTTGAACAGAAGAGGGATGTTCTGCAAATCTATCTCCTCTAAAATCTTCTTCTGTTAACTTATATTGTTGAATCATACTACCCATTGCACCATCTAAAAGTAAAATGCGTTCTTGGGCAATACTCTTTAATAATTCTGTTTTGTCCATCTTCAAAAGTAGTTGTAAAATAAAAATAACTGGATGTTCAAAATAATTCAAAAATAGAATTCTGAAACTGTTTTTTACTAATCCAAAAAATCAATAGTTGTAATTAATCGTCAAATATAACTATAATCTTCTACACTTTGTTAATTATTTGCTAAATGTGACTTGTTGTAATCAAGTAGTTAAAGAGTAAGGGCGTTATTAATGTTCAACAAAATATTTAATTAATGTGCTTTTTTATAACTGTTTAACATTTGAGTAGGCTTAAAGACATTTTTATGGATAAATTCAGTAAATCTTGACTATAAAAGTGATTCGTATAAGATTTCATTGTCACATAAAAATATAACACTATATTTTGACAAGATATCACACAAACAAAAACAAATTATCTCATTATAAAGTTATATTAATTAATTAGCTTTGAGATGAATTTATCTATCAGATAATTTTATGATAATACTTGTCATCTAAACTAACATATTGTTTAATTATTTATTTTATAGCTATGGCATTTGAAAAAACTTGGAGATGGTTTGGGTTTGAAAATGACCCTTTATCATTGTCAGATTTAAAACAGATGGGCGTTGAGGGCGTTGTAACGGCCCTGCATCATATTCCAAACGGTGAAGTTTGGTCGGTTGAAGAGATTATGAAAGTGAAAAACGCAATTGAAGAGCACGGAATGCGTTGGAGCGTTGTTGAAAGTTTGCCAGTTACTGAAAGCATAAAAATGCGTGATGAAAATTGGGACAGACTTATTGCAAATTACAAAGAATCATTAGTAAACCTAGGAAAATGTGGCATAGATACAGTTTGCTATAACTTTATGCCACTTTTGGATTGGAGTCGTACAGATTTAAATTTCAGACTTCCATCGGGTGGTGAGGCAGTCTATTTTGATTTTCCAACTTTTGTAGCATTTGATATTTTTGTATTAAAACGTCCAAATGCAGAGAATGACTACCCTGCAGACATTGTAGCACTTGCAAAAGAGAAAGCTAAAGATATTACACCTGAGGAGGAAGAGAGGCTAACTAATAATATTATTGTATTAACTCAAGCTTTTGTCGATGGAATTGCAAAAGAAGCTGAAGGTGATATTAAAGAGGCTTTTCTTGAGTATATTAACAAATATGATGGAATTGATAGTGACACTTTACGTCAAAACTTATCTGCATTCTTGAATGAAGTAGTACCTGTTGCAGAGGCAAATGGTGTAAATATGGCCATCCATCCTGATGATCCTCCATTTTCAGTGTTGGGATTACCAAGAATTGTTAGTACAAAAGAGGATTTAGAGTGGATTCTAGAACAAGTAGACTCTACCTCAAATGGTGTAACATTCTGTACTGGTTCACTTTCTGTTGCTTCAAATGATAAACTTTTAGATATGATTGAAAGTTTTGGAGACAGAATTCACTTCTTGCATTTGAGAAATAATGTTTTGATTGAAAACAGAAGTTTTTATGAATTTGGACATATAGAGGGCGATGTTGATATGTATGCTGTTATGAAAGCTCTTTTGATTGAACAAAAACGCAGAATTGCAAAGGGAAGAAAAGATTATAGAATGCCATTTAGACCTGACCACGGTGTTAAATTATTGGATGACTTTAATAAAACCCGAGAAAATGCAGGGTACCCTACAATTGGAAGATTGAAAGGTTTATCAGAATTAGCTGGTATGCAAATGGCGATTGCTCGCGAATTAGAAGGGAAATAAAAATTTTCATAAAACAATTTTTACAAATACTCTCATCAATTCGGTGAGAGTATTTTTTTATTTTTACATATAAAAACAATCTATAGAGTTATCTCTTTTTATTTATAAAAACAACAATTATATTACTATTTTTGTATAAGATTTTTTAAAAACTGAGAGCAATGAAAGTATATTTAGATTTAATCCAACGTGTTTTAGACGATGGATTTGAAAAAAAAGATAGAACTGGCACAGGAACCATCAGTGTTTTTGGTCATCAGATGCGTTTTAACTTAGAAGAGGGATTTCCACTTCTAACTACAAAAAAAATGCACTTAAAATCAATTATTTATGAATTGCTTTGGTTTTTAAAAGGAAGCACCAATGTGAAATATTTGCAAGACAATAGTGTTAGAATATGGAATGAATGGGCAAAAGAGGATGGCGAGCTTGGGCCAATATATGGATATCAGTGGCGTTCGTGGCCAGATAATAAAGGTGGAAATATTGACCAGATAAAACAAGTAATCGAATCTATAAAAAACAACCCAGATTCGCGCAGACATATAGTTAGCGCATGGAATGCTGGACAGATAGATGAAATGCAATTGCCACCTTGTCATATACTTTTCCAGTTTTATGTGGCAGACGGAAAATTAAGCTGTCAACTGTATCAACGTAGCGCAGATATATTTTTAGGTGTACCTTTTAATATCGCATCCTATGCACTTTTGACAATGATGATTGCTCAAGTAACTGGTTTAAAACCTGGAGAGTTTGTTCACACACTTGGAGATGCACATATTTATACAAATCATATTGAGCAAGTAAATTTACAGATAACAAGGAAACCATATTCACTTCCAACAATGAATATAAATCCAGATGTTAAATCCATCGACGACTTTGAATATGAAGATTTTGAGCTTACTGATTATCAGTCTCACCCATTAATTAAAGGCATTATATCTGTATAAAACATAATAATTATGGAGATAATTTTTCTTGTTGCCGTTGATAAAAATTTGGCAATTGGCATAGATGGCGACCAACCAGCATATATAAGTGGCGATTTAATAAGATTTAAAGGTCTAACCACTGGTAATGCAATAGTTATGGGGCGAAAAACCTTTCAATCATTGCCCAAAGGAGCACTTCCAAACCGACGAAACATTGTTCTGACAAGAGATGAGAATCTATCTTTTGAAAATTGCGAAATGGCGCGTACAGTCGAGAACGTTTATGATTTGGCAAAAGATGAAAAAAAGCTATTTATAATTGGGGGTGGCGAGATTTATAAACTCTTTATGGATAAAGCAGACAAACTACTTATTACCAAAATATTGCACACTTTTCATAATGTTGATACTTGGTTTCCAGAAATTTCTGAAGATGAATGGGAAATTGCAAGCGAAAGTGAAGTATTTCTTGATGAAAAAAGTAACTACAGTTATATGTATGTTGAATATATTAGAAAAAAATAAAATTTTAAAATAATGTCAAAATCTGTATCAAACGAAACTATATGTGTACAAGGTGGTTGGGCACCTAAAAAAGGAGAATCTCGAATTGTTCCGATTATCCAAAGTACAACTTTTAAATATGAAACAAGTGAGCAAATGGCTCGCCTATTTGATTTGGAAGAGAGCGGTTATTTCTACTCTCGATTACAAAATCCAACATCAGATGCAGTTGCTGCAAAAATAACTGAACTTGAAGGAGGAGTAGCTGGTATGCTTACTTCTAGCGGTCAGGCAGCATCATTTTTTGCAATTTTCAATATCTGTTCTTCTGGCGACCATTTTGTTAGTTCGTCAACTATATATGGCGGTACATATAACTTATTTGCTGTTACTCTTAAAAAAATGGGAATTGAAGTAACTTTTGTTGATCAAGAGGCTTCAGAAGAGGAGATTGCAAAAGCTATTCAGCCAAATACAAAATTAATTTTTGGTGAATCTATTAGTAACCCAGGAGTTATGGTGCTGGATATTGAAAAATTTGCAAAAGTCGCACACGATAATGGTTTGCCGTTAGTTATAGATAACACATTTGCTACGCCGATTAACTGTCGCCCAATTGAGTGGGGTGCAGATATTGTAATTCATTCCACAACAAAATATATGGATGGTCACGCAACAAGCGTTGGCGGTGCTATTGTTGATAGTGGTAATTTCGATTGGGATAAATATGCAGATAAATTTCCAGGATTAACCGAGCCAGATGAATCATATCACGGTTTAACATATACCAAAACATTTGGAAAAGGTGCATATATCACAAAAGCTGTAGTTCAATTAATGAGAGATTTAGGCGCACCACAATCTCCACAAAACGCTTTTCTAACAAATATAGGAATAGAATCTCTGCATTTAAGAATGAAGCAACATTGCTCAAATGCGTTAAAAGTAGCTGAATTCCTCAAGAGTAGAGATGAAGTAGCGTGGATTCAATATCCAGATTTGAAAAGCAATAAATATTATGATTTAGCACAAAAATATCTGCCAAATGGCTCTTGCGGTGTATTAGCATTTGGACTAAAAGGCGGAAGAGAAGAGTCTATACAATTTATGGACAGTTTAAAGCTAATATCAATAGTAACTCACGTTGCAGATGCACGTTCATCAGTGCTTCATCCTGCAAGTCACACACACAGACAGCTTTCAGACGAACAGTTAAAAGAGGCTGGCGTTGCACCAGATTTGATACGTCTATCTGTAGGAATTGAGAATGCTGATGATATTATTGCAGATATAAAACAGGCATTTGGTGATTAGTTTTTTTACCACATAGGGAACATAGGGTTTGTTGTTAGGATAGAATGAAAATATCACAACACAACACGTAAAACATTTAAACGGACGATAACGTAGGGGCATCCCTACGTTATCGTCCGTTTTCATTTTGTCCTATATAATCTAATATGTATTTTTTTAAGTTGTTCCACACCTACGGTGCTCAATTCAAGCGTAAAAACAATACGCTACAAAGCTGGCACACCTACGGCGTTTATGCAATAACGTGAACAAAAATATAAAAAAGACTTTAATTTTAACACCGCCATTAACAAAAATAAAAACAGTCTCGTAGAGACGACATCTTTGTAGAAAATAATTAACAAGCCAAATAGAGTCCTATAGGGAAGAAATGTTGCCTATGTGGTTAAAAAAACAACCCCCTATATTGTATAAACAGATAAAAATTAATAAGTTTATATAAAACTAACTTATTGATGTATGAATTATGCCCTATTAACGAAAAACGATAACAGAAAAGTAAGATTTATACTATCTCTATTTATTCTATATCTTTTCTCAATTTACAATATTTCTGCCCAAGAGCAGATGAAAACACCTGTTGAAGGTATTATTGGAAAATCGGGGGCTTTGGATAAGTCAGCTTGGGCATTTTTTACGAATTCTGCAGGCTTATCAGATGTTGAGGATATTACTGCCGGTTTGGGTTATTCCAATGATTACAACTTAAAAGAACTGAGTTCTCGCTCACTTTTTCTAATTTTTCCTACAAAATATTTAGTCGTTTCAGGCGGATTTGTTCATCAAGGATTTGACAAATTTAATACACAGCATTACAATATTGCATTTTCACGAAAAATGGCACCTTGGTTAAACCTTTCTGTTCGTCCACATTTTATAATACGCCATCAAGAGCAGTTGGAGGATATTTATCTGTTTACAGTAGATGCAGGTCTGCAGCTTTTTCCGTCAGACAAGGTGAGATTCGGCTTTTTTATAGACAATCCAGCTCAATCGAAATGGGTTTTGCATAATGACGAAGAAGAATATCAAACAACCATAAACAGATTGGCATTTGGTTATTCACCGTCTAGCAATGTGGATATGGAAGTTGGCGTTTTTAAGCAAGATGGGTATAAAACTAACATCTCATATTCAATGAGTGGCAGTTTACATAAAAATGTAATTTTAAGAGGTGCTGTCTCCTCGTCACCCATAAAGTTTGGATTAGGAATTGGGGTAAAGTGGCAAGGACTATTATTTGATATGGGCCTGAGTAATCACTCTACGCTTGGTATTTCTTCAGCTTTTGGTATAACATACTCATTTGCTAAAAAGCAAAAATCAGAATAATATGAAAATAGAGAGGCTTATATTTATTCTGTTTTTGATACCTTTTCTATCAATAAAAGCACAAGTTGAAGAGGATGTGCGCTTGTGGGCATCAGAGATAATAGAAAATATGGCCTCAGAAAGTGAAAACGATGAGGATTTTTCATACATATTAGATGAGCTTGTCAGACTTAGTTATTCTCCAATATTAATCAATGAAGCTAACAGAGAAGAGCTAGAAGCAATCCCTTTTTTAAATGATAGACAAATTGAAGAGCTATTATTTACTAGGTATCAACTAGGTAGCTACAATTCTATATATGATTTGCAAATGGTGAAAGGATTTGATAGGCAGACCATTGAATGGCTTTCGCCATTAATCACATTTGAAAAAGCAGAAGTTGTAAGAAAGTGGAAACATAGGCCAAAAGGCGATATGCTTATTCGTGGACAGCAGATTTTAGAGACTCAAGCTGGATATAAAATGCGTGATGATGGCTCTATCCCCTATGCTGGTAATCCCACAAAAATATTTGGGCGATTACAATTTACTCCTTTGCGAAATGTAGATATTGGTATTGTTACAGAAAAAGACCCCGGCGAAGCAATATTCACCAATGATACAAAAGGGATGGACTATATAGATGGGTATATTAGTTGGTCGCCCAATAAATTTATAAAACAGATAATTGTTGGCCAATATAGAATGCGTGCTGGTCAAGGCTTGGTATTACAAACTTCTATGCCAGCTAGAAAAAGCAGTATGTCAACCTCTATACGAAATAGAAATCCATCATATCGCCCATCGCTATCAATTGTAGAATCTGGCGGACTGAAAGGCGGTATGATTGCTATGGGAAATAGGAATTTCACTTTTACTCCATTTGTCTCTTATCAAAAACGTGATGCTACACTTGCAGAAGATGAAGATGGAAACACAATAGTAACTAGCTTAAAAACAGATGGATTTCACAGAACAGAAACAGAAATTAGAAACAGAAAAACTACAGAAGAATTAATATATGGAGCACAAATAAAATACTATTTAGGGCGGTTTATTCTTGATGTTGGGCACCTTGAATATCAATTGGAATATCCACTAATTCCCAAATGGCAACCATATAACAACTTCTTTTTCAATGGGAATCATTCAAGAAACAGCTGGCTTGCACTTGACGGAACATTTAAAAACATTAATATGTTTGGCGAATTAGCTACTGATTATAATTCACGTCCTGCAGTTTGGGCTGGTATGTTATATGGAATAGAGGGTCATACAGATTTGAGCGTTTCTTATAGAAATATACCTAAAGATTATGTAGCACCACTTGGCGCACCATTTACTGAGTCGGGAACTTTTGCAGGCGAAAAGGGGCTTTATATAGGTATGATAAACAGCTTGCCTGGCGGAATAACTCTCTCATCTTATATAGATTATTTCAAATATGAATGGCTAAAATTCCAAACAAAAGCACCATCTGACGGATTTGATTTTTTAACAGAGTTGAAACATTCGCCATCTTATGGGTGGGAAAATGTTATTAGATATCGCCATAAAGAGAAAAGTGTTAACCTAACATCTTTAAACAGAAACAATTCACCAATTACATTGCAGACTAAAGACCAACTAAGATTTCAAACAAGATATTCAGCAAATGGATGGCGTTTTACAACTAGAGTTGATTTCTCCTTTGTAAAAGAAGAGGGGCGTGATGCCCCAACAGGAATTTTGCTATCACAAGATGTGAGATACAAAACTAACGATGGTAAATGGACATTTACTGCCCGATATGCAAAAATGGATACACGCGATTTTGAAACTCGCATATATGCCTATGAACCAGATGTTCTATATGGATTCTCAATACCTGCATATTATGGCCAAGGCACCAGATGGGTGGCAATGGCTCATTATAAAATTAACAAATCAATGCAATTATGGCTCAGATATGCCCTTTGGCACTATACCGATAGAGATGAAATCGGCAGTAGTCACAGCCTCATAGACGGCAACAAAAGCAATGAGGTGAAAATACAGATGAGATGGAAATTCTAACCCGCATTATTGATGAGATTATTTTGTAGACTATTTAAGGTGTAAGCCTTGCAGTTGTATTAACATACTACAAAAGGCTTACAACGAAA
>CAZHHH010000083.1:0-13320 GCA_964532085.1 uncultured Marinilabiliaceae bacterium | reverse complement strand
GAGCTGTTCAAAAACTTAAAGAGTGGGTAATTGCTCTACAGCTTGAGAGAAGATATACAAAAGAGGAGATTTTAATAATGTACTTAAATAAAGCTCCATTTATATATGATGCATACGGAATTAAGTCTGCTTGCTATACATTTTTTAGTACGTCCCCTTTAGAAATTAAGACAGAAGAAGCGGCTGTTTTGATAGGGATGCTCAAAAATCCTTCATTATATAATCCTGTACGTAGACCTGAATTAACAGAGAGTCGTAGAAATGTAGTATTACATCAGATGATGAAAGCTAAATTCTTATCTCAAAAAGATTTTGATTCTCTAAGAGAGATCCCATTGCAACTTGAATTTAAAAGATCTGACCACATTGGTGGATTAGCTCCATATTTTAGAGAATTTCTACGTGGATATATTAGTGCAAAAGAGCCTGTAAGAGAAAACTATGCTGCTTGGCAATCACAAAAATTCTATGAGGATAGTATAGCTTGGGCAACAAACTCTCTTTTTGGATGGGTTAATAAGAATCTGAAAGCTGATGGGACTAAGTATGATATATATAGAGATGGTTTAAAAATACATACTACCATTGACTCTAAAATGCAACGCTATGCAGAGGAGGCAGTATCTGAACACTTAGGTGGATATCTACAACCACATTTTTTCAACGAGAAAAAAGGTAGAAATCGTGCTCCTTTTACTCAGCACATTAGCAAAGAAGATTATGAGAGCATTATAAATCGTTCAATTCAACAAACTGATAGATATAGAGCTTTAAGAAAGCAAAATGCATCTGCTGACTCTATAAAGAAAGTTTTTGAAACCCCTGTTGAGATGAAAGTGTTTTCATATGCTGGAGACATTGATACCATTATGAGTCCTATCGACTCAATTCATTATTATAAATCATTTTTAAGAGGTAGTATTTTCTCTATGGATCCACATACAGGACATGTAAAAGCGTACGTTGGCGGAAATAATTACAAACATTTTAAATATGATATGGTCTCTACAGGCAAACGCCAAGTTGGGTCTGTCATCAAGCCTTTTGTTTATACATTGGCAATGCAAGAGGGGCTAACTCCTTGCTATATGGTTCCAAACGTTCCACAGACATTTTATCTACCAACTGGTCAGACGTGGACACCACGTAACTCTGGAACAGCTAGAAGTGGGGAGATGGTTTCATTAAAATGGGGACTAGCACAATCTAATAATAATATTACTGCGTGGATAATAAAACAGTATGATCCACAGGCTGTCGTTAAAATAATGAGAAACTTAGGTATAAAAAGCCAAATGGATGCTGTGCCTGCGCTTTCATTAGGAACACCTGATATCTCTCTATATGAAATGGTTGCAGGATATGGAGCTTATGCAAACAAAGGAGTTTATACCGAACCTATATTTGTAACTCATATTGAAGATAGACACGGAAATATAATTGGTGAATTTAGACCATACAAAAAAGAGGCAATTAGCGAAGAGAGTGCTTATTTAATGCTCAACCTATTGGAGGGAGTTGTGAATACTGGTACTGCTATTAGATTAAGATTTAGATATGAAATGCAGGCTCAGATTGGAGGAAAAACAGGTACTACACAAAACAACTCTGATGGTTGGTTTATAGGAATTGCGCCTAATCTGGTCTCTGGTGTATGGGTTGGTGGTGAAGATAGAGATATACACTTTGATAATATAGGAATGGGACAAGGTGCAAATATGGCTTTACCTATTTGGGCTTTATATATGAATAAGATTTATAAAGATGAAGAGATAGATATAACTCAAGAAGATATATTTGAAGAGCCGTATAACTTCAACATAAACTTACAGTGTATTGACGAAATAAGGCCTGAAACAGATGCTGACTTTATAGAAGGTGGTGGCAATGCTACCTCATCATCCTTATATCAGCAAGATTCAGAATTTTATTAAGCAAATAATCTTCTAAAAGCTTCTTCAATTTTAGAAGCTTGAAAAATTTCAATATTATATTTTTTTAGGTCAAGTCCTTTATTGTATTTCGGTACAATAATAGTCTTGAAACCTAGTTTTTCTGCTTCAGTAATTCTCTGTTCTATCCTTGTGACAGGTCTAATCTCACCAGAAAGACCAACTTCACCAGTTAATGCTATGCTTGTTGGTATTGCTATGTCAGTATTTGATGACAATATAGCACTAACCACAGCCAAATCGATTGCTGGGTCACTAACTCTTAACCCACCAGCTATATTCAAAAAAACATCCTTTGCTGCAAGTTTAAAACCTGCCCTTTTCTCTAAAACAGCTAACAACATATTTAATCTTCTTGTGTCAAACCCCGTTGATGACCTTTGTGGAGTTCCATAAGCTGCAGTACTAGCAAGAGCTTGCACCTCTATTAAAAATGGTCTTATTCCCTCAATGGTTGAAGCGATAGCAATACCACTCATCTCTTCATTTTGATGAGCCAAAAGCATTTCGCTTGGATTATCTACTTCACGAAGTCCAGTACCAAGCATTTCGAAGATTCCTATTTCAGAAGTGGAGCCAAATCTATTTTTTATAGCTCTTAATATTCTGTACATATATTGCCTATCTCCCTCAAACTGAAGAACCACATCTACCATATGCTCAAGAACTTTAGGGCCAGCTAAACTTCCCTCTTTATTTATATGTCCAATTAATAATACTGGTAAATTTTTCTCTTTTGCCACGCGCAAAATAGCTGCAGTACACTCACGAATTTGAGTAACGCTACCTGGAGCCGACTCTACCCCCTCACGCTCTAACGTTTGAATAGAATCAATTACAAGTAAACTTGGTTTAACATTCTTAACGTGAACAAGCGTTCTTTCTAGCGATGTTTCACTAACGACTAAACAGTTGTCACCTAACTCTTTATTAATTCTATCAGCTCTTAATTTAATTTGTTGAGGGCTCTCTTCACCTGAAATGTATAATATGGTGCTTTGCGTCATCTGCAATGCCATTTGCAATACTAAAGTTGACTTACCTATGCCAGGCTCACCGCCAAGTAACATTATAGAACCTGGCACCATTCCACCTCCCAACACCCTGTTTAGTTCCCCAACAGTAGTATCTATTCTAGGCATCTTATCAGCCGAGACCTCTTTTATTGCAACAGGTTTTGCAGGTGAAAACTTGGTTGATAATGCCGACCCTCTGGCTGCTTTTCCTGTAATTGCGATCTCTTCAACAAGAGTGTTCCACTCACCACACGCATAACATTTTCCTACCCATTTTGGTGACTCTGTTCCACAATTTTGACAAACAAATACAGTTTTAGTCTTAGCCATTTTATTATTCTTTTTTTTAATTAGAGTTTAAATATACAATTTTAAAATATAATACATTTTCATTTAAACGAAAAAACCATCTTCGAGATGAAGATGGTCTTAATATTTTTTTAAATTAATTTTCTAAATAAGTTTATTTGTTGCTGTATCTGGGAATATAAAAGTTGGCTTAAAAGTTTTAGCTTTTTCCACGTCCATCATTGCGTAAGTAATAATAATTACCACATCTCCCACAGCAACTTTTCGTGCAGCGGCTCCATTAAGGCATATCACACCGGACCCTCTCTCTCCTTTAATAACATAGGTTTCAATTCTCTCACCATTATTATTATTTACCACTTGAACTTTTTCATTTTCTAAGATATTAGCAGCATCCATTAAGTCTTCATCAATTGTGATACTCCCAACATAATTCAAGTTTGCCTCAGTAACAGTTACATTATGCAACTTAGATTTTACAACATGAATGTTCATCATCTGTCTTTTTTGTATACTACATTATCAATAAGTCTCACTTCACCAGCAAAAACTGCAATTGCGCCAACTATATAATCAGCATCATTCCAGCTACTTACTGCCTGAAGAGAATTTCCATCAACAATTTCGAAATATTCAACATCTAAAAGCTTATTTGCATTTATTTTAGATTCTACGTATTCTATTGTCTCTTTGATACTATATTTCTCTGCAAATTTACGAGATTCATTTAAAGATTCAGCAATAATTGGTGCAATTTTTCTTCTTTCATCATCTAAAAGCAAGTTTCTTGAGCTCATAGCTAATCCATCTAACTCTCTAATGGTAGGACATTCAACAATTTCTATATTAAATTTCAATTGTTTTACCATTTCATTTATTATGGCTATTTGTTGGAAATCTTTCATTCCAAAAAAAGCTTTATCTGGGTTAACGATGTTAAATAACCTACTAACCACTTGAGCTACTCCGTTAAAATGACCTGGCCTATGTTTTCCTTCCATTACTTTATCAATTAAGCCAAAATCAAACTGACGATTATCTTCTTCAGGATATATATCTTCAACAGTTGGTGAAAACAAAATGTCACACCCAACTTCTATCAATTTCTCAACATCCTTTTCAATATCTCTTGGGTATTTTTCTAAATCTTTTGGGTCATTAAATTGATTAGGGTTTACAAATATACTAACAATTATAATGTCAGTTTGTTTCTTTGCTTCCTCAATCAAAGAGAGGTGTCCGCTATGCAATGCACCCATAGTTGGCACGAAGCCTATAGACTTACCATCCCCTTTTAAAACATCAACTCTTTTTGTTAACTCTTTTGATATTTGGATATACTCCATTTCATACATTATAAAAAAACTTGGCAAACATATTAATAATAAAAGTAATTATGCAATATTAGATTGCTATTTTAAAACATTTTACAAATAATTTAGTCATATTTGCCAATCTGTACTAGCTGATTACATTGAGTTTAAGCTCTATTATAGCTCTCATTTTGTAATAGTTGCATTTTTTTTGTATTTTTGTATTTTAAATAAAATATTCCGGATATTTTTTTACAAATTATTTATTTTTTGTGGTTTAATAATTATTTACCACATCATATGATGTTTTTTGCATCATTTTAATTAAATTATAATACAAACCTATGGAAAATACTAAGGTTCTATTTGTTTCTCAAGAGATTACCCCTTATCTACCAGAAAGTGAAATTTCTCTTATTTCAAGACATCTCCCACAAGGCGTTCAAGAGCTTGGGTGTGAAATAAGAACTTTTATGCCTCGCTTTGGCGTTGTTAGAGAGCGTCGTAATCAGCTACATGAAGTAATTCGCTTATCAGGATTAAATTTAATCATCAATGATAATGATCATCCTTTAATTATTAAGGTTGCATCAATTCAGGCTGCAAAAATGCAGGTTTATTTTATTGATAACGATGATTATTTTAAAAGAGATTTTACAATAACAGATGAGAATGGCATTGAATTTGATGACAACGATGAGCGTGCGATTTTCTTTTCTCGCGGTGTTTTAGAGACAACCAAAAAGTTGCGTTGGACTCCAGACATTGTTCACTGTCACGGATGGTTTTCTGGAATAACACCACTTTTAATTAAGAAAACGCTTGCAGACGATCCATTTTTTGCAAATGCTAAAGTTATCTATTCTGTTTATAATGATGAGTTCTCAAAACCTCTTGATGAAGGAATTATTGCAAAACTCGGCACAATTGGTGTTGATGAGAAAGATGTTGAGGTTCTTAAAAACCCAGATTATATAAACTTTACAAAGATGGCTATTGATAATTCTGATGCAATAATTCAAGGAAGTGAGAATATACATCCTGAAATTGCAGAATATATTAAAGAGAGCAAAAAGCCATTTTTAGAGTATAAAAACGAAGAAGAATATATAGAAGCGTATAAAGAATTCTATGACTCTTTGACAGAAACAGAATAAAATTTCTACATTGCAATTGGATTAGAAAAATAATATTTAAATAAAATATTAACCAATTTATGCGCCACATTAATTCAAGACTAAAAGGCTCATTTTTTATGCTGAGCCTATTTATTTTACTTTTTTCAGGTTGTGAGAACGACCCAGCTTCATTAGGAATCGACGTTTTACCTCCATCTGATGTAATATTTGCAGCTATTGATTCACAAAAAATCGTTAGCGTAACTATGTCACCAGAAGAGATTTTGTCTGATGGATATTCTAAAAATGCGAGAGCATTCTTAGGTAGATATTATGATCCGAAAATGGGTATAACTAAGGCTGATTTTATTGCAGAACTTAATATAGCTACTCCAGTAGATAGCTTTGATGCTGATGGAATAAATTATTATCCTGATTCTGCAGTGCTAAATCTTTATTATCACAACAATGGTTGGTATGGAAATAAATTTAGCAAATTAGATATTAAAGTTTATGAACTAACCGAAAGATTATATACAGACTTACCATATTTAAGCAACTACTCCATAGATGGGAAGTATAAACCTGAATGGATTGGTGAGAAAATAATCACACCATACGCAGGTAAAAATGACTCTGTATGGACTGCGCATAAGTCTGACACTATCAGTATAAAATTGTCAGAAGAGTTTACTCAAAGGCTTTTTGAATTGAGAAATATCTCAGCAGAAAATAAAGAAGAGCGTGATAAATTCAAAGATATCATAAATGGCATTTATGTTACTATTAATGATGAGCTAGATGATAATACGAGTGGTGCTTTATTAAATATTGATATATTAAATAGTCTATCAAATGTTACTCTTCATTATAAAAAAGAGATTTTTGATATGACATCTGAACAGGTTGTAGGAATAAGAAGTCTTAATTATAGATTTCCTATTAGTAGATCTGGCAGAGTATTTAATAGATTTGAGCATAATTTGTCTGACGATGTAGAGATTGAAGATAAAGAGAGTGAACGACTTTTTATTCAAGGTTTAGCGGGCACTTATGTTAAGCTCGATTTATCTGACGTTTATAAACAGTGGAAAGATTCTGCTAGAATTGCCCTTGAAAATAATGTCAACTTAGAAATAAGTGGAGTCGACTTCACATTTTATGTAGATAGTATAAGAAGTAATTTTGAAAAGACTTTATATATGCCTGTGGAAACAAGGCTAAATATACTCTCTAAGAATGAAGACGGTAAATTTACTGAGCCATCCTATAAAGATGGTGATGTTGAATATGGTGCATTTTATTCAGCAGGAGTTGCAGAGTATAATGCTTTGAAAAACAATTTTCAATTTTCAATGAAAAAAGATTATTTTACATATATAATTAATAACGAAATTGAAGAAGAGGCGTTTTATTTAAAATTACCCTCTACACCATTCAATTATAAACGAATGGTACTATTTAATAATGATCCTATTCTACATCCGAAAGTGAAGATTAGATATGTTAAATTCTAAAATATAAAAACAAAAAGAGAGCGGCTTTAAAACTGCTCTCTTTTTATTTAAAAGTCTTTATACTCTTCGGCGATAAAATCGAGAATTTCAGATATCTCATCAAAAGAATCACTTCTCAACATTTTTATTTTAGTATCTCTAAAATGAGGTAAACTTTTAAAAGTAGTTGCCAAATGTCTTCTCGTATGAAGAATTCCTCGCTTTTCGCCAATAAATTCCACATTAGCTTTTAAATATCTTTTTATAATATCTACATGGTCAGCCATTGGGATTTTTGACATTAATTCTCCTGTTTGTAAATAATGACTTATTTCTTTAAAAATCCAAGGTCTACCTATTGACCCTCTTCCTATCATTATTCCATCAACTCCATATCTATTAAAATATTCACGAGCCTTTTCAGGCGAAGTAATATCACCATTTCCGAAGATAGGGATATTCATCCGTTGATTGTTTTTCACATCTCCAATTAAACTCCAATCTGCTTCACCTTGATAGAGTTGCTCTCTAGTGCGACCATGGATTGTCAACGCCTTTATACCTACATCTTGTAACTGCTCTGCCACATCTACAATAATTTTAGATTTATCATCCCACCCAAGACGAGTTTTTACAGTTACAGGTACATTTACTGCTTCTACAACTGCTTTTGTAATCGCAATCATTTGCGGAATATCTTTCAATAATCCAGCTCCTGCACCTTTGGTAGCAATTTTTCTTACTGGACAACCAAAATTTATATCTATCAAATCTGGTTCATACTCTTCAACAATTTTTGCAGCTTCTGCCAATGCCTCGGGCTCTTTTCCATATATTTGAACACCTATAGGCCTTTCATCATCTAAAATAAGAAGCTTCTTTTTAGTTTTATCTATATTTCGTACCAAAGCATCAGATGAAACAAACTCTGTATACATCATGTCTGCACCAAACTGCTTACAAAATCCACGAAAAACATAATTACTCACATCCTCCATGGGCGCAAGAAGCAAAGGCTCATTAGGCAATACTATATTTCCAATTTTTACACTCATATAACAAAAAATAATGGCAAAGATAGTAATAACAGATACAATTTTAATACTAGATATTACAGTGAAATATAACAAAATCTCTTTTTGACAAAATAAAAATTTCATTAAATAGAGTTATCAATTAATTATTTAGCTTATCTTTAATGTAGATTTTAGTT
The DNA here is from genome assembly GCA_964532085.1 of uncultured Marinilabiliaceae bacterium. Lineage (GTDB taxonomy): Bacteria > Bacteroidota > Bacteroidia > Bacteroidales > Marinilabiliaceae > CAZHHH01. The sequence continues at coordinate 4,903 of CAZHHH010000083.1, read as the reverse complement.
TTATAATTGATTTTTCATGAGATATATACTTTTATTTGTCTTTATTTCACTCATTTTTAGTTGTAAGCACAGAGGAAACTCTATTGTAGAGAATATAAATATTCAGAACCTTCAATCAACAGACTCTCTGGTTGTTACTCAATTAATACAACGTTCTAATTCATTTTATAGCAATACAGCTAATGAATCTGATATTTTAGATGGATTTTTAACAGAAGCTTTAGAGTTATCTATTAGAAACAGCTTGATAAATCAAGAAATTAAAATTTATAATATAATTGGAAAAAGATATAGAAATAAAGCTAAATATGGTGATGCTCTTAGATTTCACTATAAAGCACTAGATTTAGCACAAAGTATCAGCCACGACGCTTTTTTAGCTGAAACATATAACCAACTTGGTGTAGTATATCGCAGAACTGATGACAATGCTGTAGCATTAGAAGTACATTTCAAAGCACTTAAACACTCAGAAGATTTAAAAGACACCTTCAACATTGGCGTGGCGATTAACAGTATAGGTAATGTAAATTATAACCTTGGCAGATATTATTCATCTATTGAGTATTTTAATCGATCATATGAAATTGCTAAAACTTGTAATAACATTTTAGGACTTGCAATTAATAGCAATAATATTGGCGAAAGCTATCTAAAAATGAATATGCCAGATTCTGCATTGAAATATCATAATAAATCCCTTCAATATAACTTACAAGTTGGAAATAAAGTTGGAGAATCTATCTGCTATAACAGTATTGGATTTGCTTATGCAGCAAAAGGCAACTTAAATAAAGCTTTGGGATATTTAAAACGAGCTTTAGATTTAAATGAAGATATAGGCGACCCAATGCATGTGGCAGTTAGTTTGTCAAGAGTTGGCGAGGTTTATCTATCAATGCAAGATTATCAACAAGCTTTTGAATATATTTTAAACTCCTTTGAGCTTTCAAAAGATATTGGTTCGAGATTTCAAGCGGAAGAAAGTGCAAGACAGTTGTCTAGATATTACGAAACTCAAAAGCAATTTGAGAATGCTATGGAGTATTATAAAATTGCCACTGCATATAAGGACACAATTCTTAATGAAAGAACTAATTATCATTTAGATACTTACGAAGTTTTATTTGAAACAGAGCAACAGAAAGAGAAAATATCACAACTTAATCAAGAGACTTTAAATCAGAAATATATAATGCAGCGCCAACGTATGTTTAATGTTATATTTGGACTACTTGCTGCTGGAGCTGTTGTGGTTACGCTACTATTAATGAAGCAACATAAGCTTAAAATAAAATATCAGAATTTAAAAAATCAGCATAAACTGCTTAGAACTCAAATGAATCCGCACTTTATATTTAATGCATTAAGCGCTATTCAAGTTTATGTATTAGAGCATGATTTAGATAAGTCTACAAAGTTTTTAACCGATTTTGCAAAACTAATGCGTCAAGTTCTAAAGCTATCACAACAAGATTACATTACATTAAAAGATGAAACTGAAATTCTGACTCACTATCTCGCTTTGCAACAACTCAGATTTAATATACCATTTAAATATAAAATTGATACAGATAATGTTACATCCCCTAACACAACCCTTATTCCACCTATGATTACTCAACCTTTTATTGAAAATGCTGTTGAGCACGGTATTAAAAATCTTCAGGGAGAGGGAATTATCAATATATTTTTCAAAGAAATTGATGATCAGCTTGAAATTTCAATTGAGGATAATGGAATTGGAATTACTGCTAGTAAACAGCAAAAAGGTGACAAAACGCATGAGTCTATGGCTATTAGAATAACAAAAGAACGACTTGACGTTATTCAAAAAGATTCAGGTGGAAAAGCGAAACTAGAGATTATAGATAAAAAGAAATTAAATCCATTTGATAGAGGAACGATAGTAAAAATCACCTTCCCTAAAGTTAGTATAGGAAGGTAATTTTATATTATACTTATTATCAAAAACTTAATTTAACAAGAGATTTTGCTGTTACTCTTTTACCCAATGCTTTCGCATTACAACAACCTCATTTTCATCATTTTCAAGAATATCATATCCATACTCTTTTGATATAAACTCGAATGTTTTGGGGTTGAAGAAAATAACGTGTGTAGGGTCATTTAGATACCACCAATTATTAAAATTTGTATCATCATTCCACATATTAGTCATAACAGTAAGTAAACCACCTGGCATTAGTAGTGATGTTATAACTCGCATTTCTACTTGTGGATTATGAAAATGTTCAAAAACTTCAGTTGAAAATATAAAATCTTTTCTTTCACCTGGAAAATCATCAAAAAAGAATGGATCATAAACATCACACCTAATCTTCTTCTCTTTTAATATTTCTGATAGTACTGGCTGTGGTCCACAACCGTAGTCTAGGCCACTTGAGTCAAATTCTGCATATTTTAAAAACGGATATATAGCTTTGTTTAAGTGCTCAACGTATCCATTATTATCAATACTGTTTTCATGGTTAACATATCTCTCTTTCTCGTCTACATCAGAAAGAAATAGAGTTGAATCCTTGTAAACAAGAAAACAATTTTCGCATTTTCTCAATTTAAAATCTGGGTTTTCTTCTAAAGAACTTGTGTTTTCACAACTACATAATGGGCAGTGCATTTTTTCAAAAATTAATTAATAAAATTCCAATCCTATTAAAGAAATATCGTCAAAAATAGTTTTCCTATTATAATTTTCAGCTATAAAGTCCCTAAAACTTTGAAAATTATCGGCTAAGTCTTTTTCTGAAGATAATGTATTTTTCAAAAAAGAGAGTTTGTTTGTTATCTCATCTCCTTTTTCTAGTTCTATAAGTCCGTCTGTAAATGCGATAAGCTTTGATTTTTTTTCAATCTTCACCTTTCCAACTTCAATACCCATTATATGGTCTAACATTCCTAATCCTATACATCCTTTATCTAAGGAAGTTAACTGTTTTTTGTTTGGGTTATATAAAAGTGGTGGTAAATGTCCTGCATTAACATAGGTAAGTTTTCTTGTTCTAAGATTATATTTTCCCAAGAACATTGTAATAAACTTCTCATTATTTGCACTGCTGTTCACTCTTTTATTTAAGAGCGAAATAAGCTTTACGGGACTTACTCTATTTGTAAAGAAAGTTCTTAAAATAGCTTGAAAATTTGACATTAGAATGGCAGCAGCAATTCCTTTTCCAGAAACATCTGCAACACAAAAGCCTATTGTATTTTTACTAAGCTGTATAAAGTCATAGTAATCGCCACCTACTCCTAAGTGAGGCAGATAGACAGTCTGTATTGACAACCTTTTGTGTGACGGCAACTCTTTAGCATTTGGGATTAATTGATTTTGAATTTTAGATGCTAATTGCATTTCTCGTTTAAAAGCTTCTTGCTCAAGCATAACATCTTGCATCCTTTTATTTTCAATAAAAACTACAATAATGTTAGAAACTATTTGAATAAAAACGAGATGTTTTATAGTTGGACTTATACCCTCTCTATCTTCAGCATCGCCAATGAGCACATATCCAATTATTTTGTCCCTACTTCTTAATGGGATAACAGAATCGAAACCTGCAAGACTTTCATCAGACGAAAAAGTTAGATTTTCAATATCGTCAAAAACTAGCAAGTTCTTTTCTACATCAATTTTATTAATCTCCTCCTCATCTACTCCTGCGCTAAGAATTACTTCCCAGCTTCTATTAAATAGATTATAAACTAATACTTTTTCAATTTTAAGTTCAACTAAAAGTATTCTTTTATATTCATAGAGTAAATCGTCTATAGTTTGCCCTTGATTAATAGTTTGAGTCAACTCTAAAATATGATTTAGACTGTCTTTATTTTGTTTTACTCTTCGTTTTTTTAATCTATCAAGCATAGCAAATATAATATATAGATGAGATTCTGAGGGTTTAAACAAAAAGCAGGTTAATAACAACCTGCCTTAAAAATTTTATTTAGCCCTTTCGCTGTATGTTCTATCTTTAGTATCAACTCTTATTTTTTCCCCTTGCTCAATAAATAGAGGAACCATAATCGTTGCACCTGTATCAATTGTTGCAGGCTTTAATGATGAAGTTGAAGAAGTGTCTCCTCTAACTCCAGGCTCAGTATATGTTATTTCATAAATTATAAACTGAGGTAGATTAACCATAAGTGGTCTTTCGCTATCAACGTGATATACTACTGTAACCTCTTGCCCCTCGCGCATTAAATCTGGTGATTCAACTTGATCTTCTTGAATTGCTAGCTGCTCATAAGTTTCCATATTCATAAAATGATATCCCATATCATCTTTATATAAAAACTGATGAGGACGGTTTTCAACACGAGCTTCTGTTACTCTTACACCTGCCGTGAAAGTATTCTCTATAACTTTACCTGTCTCTATATTCTTCAATTTTGTACGAACGAATGCTGGACCTTTTCCAGGCTTAACATGCTGAAACTGAACAATTGTAAACAATTGACCATTATACTCTAAACACATTCCGTTCCTAAAATCTGCAGTAGTTGCCATTATTTTCTATTTTATTATTTGTAAAAATACAATACTGTTTTAATCAACAAATTACACACTATCCATTACAAGAAAGAATAGCAAACAAATATACTAAAAAATTAAAGTATATACGAAAACAATTTATCAGATAAAGTTATTTTCAATTTATAAAAAGATAGGATAAACCAAATAAACTTACTGAGAATAATAAAATTAGGAAAAAGGTTTGAAATTAGAATTGTACAACTATAGTACATTTTTATCATTTATAAACTATGGCAACAAAGGTATTACCTATTTTGGTTTTGTAGTAGTAGCCCCACCAGGATTCGAACCTGAATCTAAAGTTTAGGAAACTTTTATTCTATCCCTTGAACTATAGGGCCCTTAAAA
>CAZHHH010000082.1:0-13466 GCA_964532085.1 uncultured Marinilabiliaceae bacterium | reverse complement strand
AAAGCTTCAGCAATATTTTTATATTCTTGTGCTTTATCATATTCGCCCATTTTTTGGCAAACTTTGTGTAAAATATGATACACCTCAGATTCTGAGCCTTTTATATTTTTTGCCTCGAGCAAATCTTGAAAAGATGCTTCAAGTTTATTCAAGTCAAATCTTATTTTGCCACGTAATAAAAGCGCATCAAAATTCTTATTTTTAAGCTTTAAAAGTTTGTTACAATCTTTTTCTGCAGCATTTATATCACCAGTTTTGTAAAGCAAATTTGCTCTTCGCCAAAGTGCCTCTTCAAAATTAGGGTTCATTTTGATAGCTTTATTCAAATTTGCAATGGCAGCTGTAAAGTCTTTGTACTCAACCTCACACGCATTGGCTAACAAGAAATATTCCCTTGCAAACTCTTCTAAATCTTTACGTATTCCTACTATTTCATCTTCAAGTTGGGTAATTCGATTCTGATAGTGATTAAAAGATAAAAATTCCTTTGCAATAAAACGCTGAAACACTCTATTACTTAACTCATTTCTATACTCAATTGCTTGTGCAAAGTGCATTATAGCATCTTTCCATCGTTGATTTCTAAAAGCAACTAACGACTTTTTATACTCATCATCAGCTTTAGCTTTTTGTAACTCCCTGGTGATTAACACCTTATCGTTGGCATATTTTGAAAAAGCAACAACCTCTCTATTTACAATAATATCACTGCGTCTGATTGGCGATTTTAAATACATACCTTCTAAAGAACGACAACGGCTAAGCGCAACATAAAGCTGACCGCCAGCAAAAGCACCACCACTAAAATCTATTAGCACATTGTCAAAGGTTAATCCCTGACTTTTATGCACAGTTACAGCCCAAGCTAATCTTAACGGAAACTGATGAAAAGAACCTATCTCTTCTGCAATTATTTTATTCTCTTTCTCATCAAATTTATAACGTAGATTTTGCCATTTTTCGGTTGTTACGTGATGAATATCACCATTTTCTAACTGCACATATATACCATTATCATCAAAATCTTCTATTCGACCCAAGCTTCCATTATACCAACGTTTTTCAATGTCATTTTTGACAAACATAACCTGCGCACTCTCCTTTAAAACAAGCTCACGCAAGGTTGGCAGACTCGATTCTGGAAATTCACCCTCTACCTTACCAGTAAATATAAACTCCTCACCTTCAAGCTGTGCCAGTTTTCCATCATTTATATAATCAACAGTATCACGCCTTGTTGCCAATGTGATAAAAAGCTCATCAATGGGCATATCAAAATTTGGTACAAATCTGTTATTTATACTTTGAAGATGGCTAGAAGTAGCACTATTTACACGAATATTATCAAGAATATTTACAAAATTATCATCTTTCTGCCTATAAACTTTTTTCAGCTCAATTTGTATTAAATTTATCTGTCTAAAAACTTGTGCAGAAAAGAAGTATGGTGTTTTATAAAATCTACGTAAAATATCCCACTCATCACGTTTAACAACGGGTTCAAGCTGAAAAGCATCACCAACCATTAATAGCTGTTTTCCTCCAAAGGGTTCTGTTTTATTGGTGGAAAAAACTCTCAAAACCTGATCTACAAAATCCAAAATATCTGCTCTAACCATTGATATTTCATCAATAATTATAAGTTCAGTTTCTCTAATTAAATCAATTTTAGCTTTATTATATTTTAAGAAATCGTAAACTCTCCTGTTTTTTGTAGATAAATCAGGGTCATTTGGTAAAATTGGGCGGAATGGAATTTTAAAAAATGAGTGCATCGTTACTCCACCCGCATTTATAGCTGCAATTCCAGTTGGGGCAAGTACTATATATTTTTTAGGTGTATGATGGCAAATATATTTTAAAAAAGTAGATTTACCTGTTCCTGCTCTTCCAGTTAAATAAACAGAACTATTTGTGTACTGAATTAGCTTTAAGGCATCTTGAAATTCAGGATTATCAATATCTAAATTATCAGGTAACTCCATTATCAATCAGGCTTTTCGCCATATCTTTTTATAACATTATAAGCATCATAAACACCTAGTTCGCCTGCTTTACTCAAATCCACCGTGCCTTTATCATCCTCTCCTAAAAAAAGATTTATCAATCCACGATTAAACCAAGCTTCGGCAAACTCACTGTTTAATTCTATTGCTTTTGTAAAATATTTTTCTGCTTCTTCAAATTCTCGTTTATACGAATAAATTACTCCAATATTGTAAGATGCAAATTCAAAGTCGGGTTTATATTCTGCTGCTTTTTGTAAATCAGAAATTATTAATTCATAATCTAAAATTCGCTTTTCATAAGGTGTTTCACTCTCTTTTTTAGTTGTAGAAACAGAAAAATTAGGACTACGCATAGATGGCTGCACAATATTGCTCTCCTCCTCTACTGATTGCAACAGTTCCACCATTTTTAGTCTAACTATCGCTCTTCCAAACCAAGCTAAATAATTCTCTTCATCAATCTCTATTAATTGAGAAAAATCATTTAAAGCATTATTCAAATTAGAAACAGAATTATATAAAATAGCTCTTGAAAATAGTGCAACATCGTTAGTTTCGTTTGCCTCAATCTCCTCTGTGAGACTCTTTATCATTGCAAAAACATCCACAGCCTCTTCACGTGAAAGCTCTATCTCATTATTTGCCAAAGTCAGCATATTATTTATATCCGACTTTTTATTTATAGCATCAATCTCCATATTATAATATCTCAATCGATGCACCAATGTATCACCAGGGAAATAAGACATTACAAATGCAGGCTGCATATCAATTACAATATTTCGATTTTGTATTTTTCCACGCAATGCACTACTATGAATCTGCTCTGGCTCATCAGATGCAAAATCATCAAGTACGGCAATTTTGTCATAGTTTGTGATATCTTTATCAGACTCTTTTCTTGTCTGTTTTCGTTCAGTTGCATCTGAATCATCTTTAGCTTTATCATTAAGTGCTAGCTTTTCATCCTCAGCCCTTCGCTCCATCTCTAATTTAACAGCTGTTCCGTAATCTAGTTCTGCTCCTCTCCTATCACCAAGCATAGATTTTACCTGCGAACGATTAAAATAGACATCTTTAAAATCAGGATATTCTGCAGCAATAATATTCAAATCATTTAAAGCATTTTCTAACTCTCCAGTCTGAATATAGAGTAAAGCACGATTATAAAGAGTTAAAAAATCTGTTCTTTGTAGTGCTAAAACTCGAGAAAAATCATCAATTGCACGATTTATATCACCAACCTGTGCCCGCAATATTCCACGATTTGAATAAGCCAAAACATTTCGAGAATCAAGTTCAATAACTCTATCAAAATCAGCCATTGTACCACGTAAATCGTCAAGCTGATAACGAACTATTCCACGATTTAGATAATAACTAGCCTCCTCTGGTCTTAGTTCTATGGTTTTATTCATATCTGCGAGAGATTTTTCATAATCTCCCATTTGATAATAAACTGCACCTCGACCAACATATCCATCTGGAATATATGGATTTAATGAAATCACTTTTGTAAAATCTTCAAGTCCTCCAAGCGTGTCTTTAGAAGCTAATTTTGAATGAGCGCGATTTATCCAAGCTAAAATAAGATTTGGCGAAAGCTCAATTGCTTTTGAATAACTTTCTATAGCCGCTTCATAATCTTTCAAATTAATATGAGCAACTCCAATATTTATTAAAAAATTCACATTAGTAGGCTCTATTTCCGCACCTCGCTTAAAATCTTTAATAGACTCTTCATATTTCCCTTGCCTTTGATAAACAATACCACGCAAATTATAAGCATCAGCAAAATAGGGATTCAGTTCTAACGATTTATCACAATCAATTTCCGCACCTTTATAATCTTCCAGATAATATTTACCTGTTGCCCGATAAAAATAGGGTTCACTCAAATATGGTTTGGCTTTTACAATTTGATTAAAATAGTTTATTGCCAAAATATAATCCTCAAAATAGAGAGCATTACGACCAATAATAGTCATACGGTCAACGTTAATTTGACCATATAATGAGCTAGTTCCATTTATCGAGAAGATGGAAAATAAAACAAGAAATATAATGCGAATAAATTTCATAAAAGTTTATTGAAGATATTCTATTTTAAACAAATATATAATAAAATGACAAAATCACTTATTTAATTTAAGAAAATCGTTGTTTATTTTTATCTAATAAACAAAGTTAGTTTCTAGCGTTGTACTATTCCCCAAATTATCTGTTGCTACAATTGTCAGATTATGTCGTTTTCCTTTTTCGATATCTATGTATTTAAAAAATCCTACCAACTCTCTATTTTTTGGGTCATACTCAAATAAAACCCATTTTTCATCTATAAAACATTTGTAACTTGCAATTCCTGAAAAATCATCATTCAGAGAGACTTTTATAGATTCTCTATTACTATAATTTCGTCCTGCAGGCACGGCTTTAAGCTGTACAACAGGCGGTACAGTATCAATAGCAAAAGTATAAACACCACCTTCACGAGCTTTTGCAACCAACTTTCCATTTTTTTTAACTCCACCCACATAACTTTTTCTACCATTATGATGAAGATATGCAACTGTTATTTTTTCATTTTTATAACGCTCTGGAACAGGAATTTTCAATTCAAAATGAGTGTGAAATGGTATTTTATTATCTAAAACAGTTATTTTTAAATCTAAATCTTTATCTGCTACAAAATTCTCTTTATCAAAAAGCACTTTGTCATAAAAAGTATTTGCAGCAATTGATATTTCAACCCCATTTTTCTCAAAATAAAAACTCTCATTTGGAAGATGCCATTCACCCCTATCTTGCTTCAACTCTCGCTGTTGAGCATCTCCACTTATTTTGAATGATAAAAATGAACTATTATCATCAGCATCTTTTATTATATATTCAAAATTATGAACAGAATTGGCTGTAACATTTACCACACCTCTATTAGAATCTGTTTTATAAATATCCAGTTTATTATTTATATCCAAAAAACTTTTCTGAACAACTTTACCGTTAGTCATTTTTTGAGCATAATCAATGTGGCTATTGATATATCTCGTATCAGAAAAAAGGAAACCATCTAGTTGCGATAAAAATATCTGATTATCATTGTTTTTCAATTCTATGGAGTAAACACCACATTTTCTCCACGAATCTGGATAATAATCTATCGTTTCAATACCAATGCCAATATTTCCAATAGCTTTTATAGTAGGATTTCCTCTCAAATGAAATCTATTGGAATGATAAACGGCAGCTATATTCAACTTTTGATTTTTACCATTTATATAACTATTTTCATCAAGCGGATAGATAGTTATTGACTCAATATGAGGTGGTCTATCATCCTTTATATCAAGTCCGAACTTATGTACATTCAATGGTTTTTGCTCCTTAGTTTCACGAATTTCAAAATGCAGATGTGGACCACCTGAACTTCCTGAATTACCAGACAAAGCAATTTTTTCCCCTTTTGTAACTACAATTTCTCCGGGTTTTAAATATTCATTTATCTGAAATGACTCTTTTTCATACTGCAATTTTAAAACAAGCTCCTCAATTTTTGGAGAAAACGACTCTAAGTGAGCATAAACAGATGTGTAACCATTAGGGTGAGCAACATAAAGTGCTTTTCCAAACCCTACGGGAGATACAGCAATTCTTGAAATGTAACCATCATCAATAGAAAAAACGGGGTAACCAGTTTTCATATTAGTTGTTAAATCCACTCCCGAATGGAAATGATTAGGTCTAATCTCTCCAAAACTACCACTTACTCTTGAGTCGATGTCCATTGGTGGATGAAAGTCCCACTTTGGATATTCTTTTGCAGAAAGTGAAATAAAAGAAATCAAGAATAATATTGTAAAGTAGTATAAATTAATCTTCATAAGTTGTCTATTTTATAAAGTAAAGATATAAGCAAATAAAATGCCGTTTCCCATTAAAACAAAGGAAACGGCATATAATATATTTTGTTCAGTTATTATAATTGAGCAATTTTATCACTCTTATATTTTCCAGCTTCTAATTTCTCTTTAATTTCTGAGAATGCTTTGATTGTATATTCAACATCTTCAAGCGTGTGAGCTGCTGTTGGAATAATTCTCAACATTATTTGTCCTCGTGGAATAACTGGATAAACTACAATTGAACAGAAAACATTATAATTTTCTCTCAAATCCATTGTTAGTTCAGTTGCTTCTGGCACAGTACCATCAAGGAATACAGGAGTAACAGGTGTTTCTGTATTTCCTAAATCAAAACCAGCTTCTTTTAATCCAGATTGCAATGCATTAACAATTTCCCACAATTTATCCTTCAGTTCTGGTTTGTTTTGCAGAAGATCTAATCTTTTCAAAGCACCTTCAACCATTGCCATTGGAAGCGATTTTGCAAAAATTTGCGAACGCATATTATATCTTAAATAATTAATAACTTCCTCATTTCCTGCAACAAAAGCACCAATTCCGGCCATTGATTTTGCAAACGTACTGAAAATCAGGTCAATCTCATCCGTTACACCAAAATGCTCTGCAGCACCAGCACCAGTTTTTCCCATAGTACCAAATCCGTGAGCATCATCAACTAATATTCTGAAATCAAACTCTTTTTTAAGTGCAGCAATTTCATCTAGCTTTCCTAAATCTCCAGCCATACCAAAAACACCTTCAGTTATAACTAATACACCACCGCCTTGTTTTTTAGCTAATTTAGTTGCACGACCTAATTGAATTTTTAAGTTTTCAATATTGTTATGTGGGAAAACAAATCTTTTTCCAATGTGAAGACGTAATCCGTCAAGAATACAAGCGTGAGACTCAGAGTCATAAACAACTACATCATTACGATTAAGTAACGTGTCAATAATAGACACCATACCTTGATACCCGTAATTTAACAAGTATGAATCTTCTTTTCCTACGAAATCAGCTAGCCTTGCTTCAATCTCTTCGTGCAAACTAGTTTGTCCTGACATCATTCTTGCGCCCATAGGATATGCTAAACCCCACTTTTCAGAAGCTTCAGCATCAGCTTTTCTAACTTCAGGATGGTTAGCCAAACCTAAATAATTATTCAAACTCCAAGTTAATACTTCTTTTCCCCTAAATTTCATTCTAGGATTAATATCACCTTCTAATTTTGGGAAAGTGAAATAACCGTGAGCCTCCTTGCCATACTGTCCAAGTGGCCCCATACTTAAATTTATTTTATTAAAAATATCCACGTTATATGAGTTTTAAATTTATAAATGCAAAGTTAATTAATTTTACAATTTATCTAAAGAAAAGAAAATATTTTAGATTTTACAAAGTCATATAAATGATTATCCGACCACTTCTCAACTTTAAAGTCAGTAATATTTCAGATAGAATAATCTTTAGTAACTACGCAAACATAGTAATATAAAAGAAAAAACACGAATTATAGCTATCTAATAATTATGAATTCTACTTAGATTTCATCAAAAATATTGTTACAAACAAGTAGAGTATATATTTTTCTCAAAAAATAAATAAAACACTCACCCTTTTGGCAAGTTTATTGCATTATGACCACGAAATTAATAAAAAGTAGAAGTTCAAAACATATTTTATCAAAATGGTTTATGTAGTTTCATTTATAAATCTTATATTTGCACAAATTTTGAGGACTTTTATTTAGTTTTTTAAAATTTACACATCATAAATTTATGAAAAGAAGTAATCTAAAAATATTATTAATACCTTTTGGCTTTTTAGTCATCACACTTTTCGGCTCTTGTAGCGAATATCAAAAGCTCCTTAAAAGCACCGATTATGATTTAAAGTATGAAAAAGCTTTAGAGTATTATGCCAAAGAAGACTATACACGTGCAGCTACATTATTTAGCGAATTAATTAGTATGCACAGAGGTACTGAAAAATCAGAGATATCTCATTTTACCTATGCTGAATGTCTTTATGGTATGAGAGATTACTATATGGCAGGTCACTATTTTCAGATGTTTGTACAAAATTATCCTTCATCTGAAAAAACAGAGGAAGCTCATTTTATGAGTGCATATTGTAGTTATCAAACATCTGCCAATCCTCGTTTGGACCAAACAGAAACCCTAACAGCTTTAGAACAATTTCAATTGTTTTTAAATCTATACCCTACTAGTGATAGAGCACAAGAAGTTTCTGATTTAATTGACGAATTAAACGACAAACTCGTTTACAAGGCATATTTAAGTGCTAGATTATATTACAATTTAGGAACTTATATGGGAAATAACTATCAATCGGCAGTTATTTCAGCAAGTAATATTTTAGATGAATACCCGGACACAAAATATAGAGAAGAATTATCATATTTGATTTTAGATTCAAAATATATACAAGCAGTAAATAGTGTTGAAGAAAAAAAGGAAGAGCGATTACGAGATGCACTTGATGAATATTATTCATTCGTCAATGAGTTTCCGACAAGTAAGTATTTAAGAAACGCTAATAAAATTTTTACTCACACTTCAGAATTATTAAAGTAAAATTGAAAACAAACAAGTTATCTTAATATAAAATGGAAGATTACAAAAAAACAAATGCTCCCAACAACACAATTACTTGGGACACAGAAGAAATAGGTGCAAAAACAGGTAACATTTATGAATCTGTTATGATTATGGCTAAAAGAGCTAATCAAATTGGTTCAGAAATGAAAGAAGAGCTTAATCGTAAACTTCAAGAATTTGCTTCATACACTGATAATTTAGAAGAGATTTTTGAAAACCGTGAGCAGATTGAAATTTCAAGATATTATGAACGTTTACCTAAGCCAGCATCAATTGCAGCTACTCTATTTAAAGAGGGTAAAGTTTATCATAGAAATCCTGAAAGAGAATCAAATCCTGAAAGTCTATTAAAGGATTAATTAAAGAGATAAATCTTAATGGAAAAATAGATTTCTTTTAAGAAAAATATTTAAAAAAGATAAAAGAGATTAGCTATTTCTTTTATCTTTTTTTATTTTGTATAAAACAATTCCAAAATCAAAGATATGTTATCAGGTAAAAAAATAATCCTTGGCGTAACAGGAAGTATTGCAGCTTATAAATCTGCAGTTCTACTTCGTTTATTGGTAAAAGCAGGCGCAGAAGTACAAGTTGTTATAACAAAAGCAGGTAAAGAATTTATTACACCTGTTACACTTTCAGCACTATCAGGACGACCTGTTTTAGGAGATTTCTTTGAAAATAAAGATGGAACTTGGCATAGCCACGTGGATTTAGGACTTTGGGCAGACCTGTTTTTAATTGCTCCAGCAACGGCTAACACAATGGGAAAAATGGTTACAGGCATTTGTGATAATTTACTCATTACAACATACCTTTCAGCTAGATGTCCAGTTATTATTGCTCCAGCAATGGATTTAGATATGTTTCTTCATCCATCAACTAAGCAAAATATGGAGACTTTGCAGCAGTGGGGTTGCAAAATAATTGAACCAGGTACAGGTGAACTAGCAAGCGGACTATCAGGTAAAGGAAGAATGGAAGAGCCTGAAATTATTTTAGAAAGAATAGTAGAATTTTTTCAACAAAATGAAGAGAAACCACTTGCTAATAAAAAGATACTTCTTGCAGCTGGACCAACACACGAACCAATTGATCCAGTTAGATTTATCAGCAATCACTCTTCAGGGAAAATGGGAATTGCATTAGCTGAGGAACTTGCAAATCAAGGTGCAAAAGTACATCTAGTAATTGGGCCAACAAATGTCAGCACATCACACCCTAATGTTGAAAGAGTTGATGTTACGACCGCTCAAGAGATGTATGAAAAATGTATGGCAATCTTCCCACAAACAAATGCTGCAATAATGGCTGCCGCTGTTGGTGATTATACTCCAACCGAACCTCTTACTGAAAAACTTAAAAGAGAAGACAAAGAGAGATTAACGATTAATCTTAAATCAAATCCAGATATAGCAGCTGAGTTAGGAAAAATAAAAACAGACAAACAGATTTTAGTAGGTTTTGCACTAGAAACAGAGAATGAAGAAGAGAATGCAAGAAAAAAACTGAATAAAAAAAATCTTGATTTCATTGTTCTTAACTCACTTAAAAATCCAGGTGCAGGTTTCTCTACAGAAACAAATCAGATAACAATCATTGATAATAAAAATAATATTAAAAACTTTACGTTAAAGGATAAAACAGAAGTTGCAAAAGATATTATTACAGAATTAAAATCCTTATTATAGAAATTGATGTTATGTATAAAACTCGCTTAATATTATCACTTTTAATAATACTTTTATTCACAAACAGCATCAAAGCTCAAGAGCTTAGGTGTATGGTTCAAGTTGTTGCACCGAGTATTGAAGGTACAAATCGTGCGGTCTTTGAGACTCTACAAAAATCTATTTTAGAGTTTATGAACGGACAACAGTGGAGCAATCATAAATTTGAAAATTCAGAGCGAATTGACTGCACTATTTTAATAAATATCAAGGAGATGCCAAGTAGTGATGAGTTCAAAGGTACATTCCAAATTCAGGCAAGACGTCCAGTTTATGGCTCATCTTATAGTTCTCAATTGATAAACTATTTAGATCAAGATTTATCTTTCAAATATGTTGAATTTGAGCCATTAATATATAATGAAACTAATTTAGAATCTAATCTTATTGCTATGTTAGCTTATTATTCATACGTAATATTAGGTTATGATTATGATACCTTTAGCCCAAATGGAGGTACACCTTTTTTCCAAAAAGCAGAGCAAATTGTAAACAAAATGCAAGATAGTAGAATTAAAGGTTGGGACTCTTTTGATGGCTCAAAAAACAGATATTCATTAATAGAAAATATTTTAAATGAGTATCACGCCCCTTTAAGAAGTTGCTATTATGACTACCATAGAAAAGGTCTTGATTTAATGTCACAAAAACCAGAAGAAGGTAGAAATATAATATATACAGCTTTAGAACAACTCTTAAAAGTACATAGGCAACGACCAAATTCATTTGCATTAAACTTCTTTTTTGATGCAAAATCAGAAGAATTAGTTAATGTTTTTCAAGAAGCTACATCAACTGAAAAAGGGAAGATAATTAATTTACTAAACCAAATTGACCCATCAAATTCTAACAAATATGATAAAATTAAATAGATTCAATTTTTAATAAATCATCATTTTTTAATTGAAATAATTCTTTTCACTATATTTGTTACTACAAAACAGATAGTAATATTATGCTTCAAAAATTAAAAATATCAAATTACGCATTAATTGATTCAGCAAATATAGATTTCAATAGCGGTTTCTCAGTGATAACGGGTGAAACTGGTGCTGGAAAATCAATTATGTTAGGTGCATTATCACTAATATTAGGTCAACGAAGTGATTCTTCACTACTTAGAGATAGTGAGAAAAAATGTATTGTTGAAGCAATATTCGACATAAAAGGCAATTCATTAAAACCACTTTTTGAGTCTGAAGATGTTGATTATGATGATGAATGCATTATTAGAAGAGAGATTGCACCAAACGGAAAATCACGTGCATTTGTGAATGACAGTCCAGTTACTTTGCAATTTTTAAAGTCTCTGACTCAAAATTTAATAGATATACATTCGCAACACCAAAATCTTCTGATGGGAGATGATGATTTTCAACTTATGATTGTTGATACGGTTGCTGATAATGGTAAAATAAAAGATGAATATCTAATTGATTATAAAAATCTAATTTCATTAGAAAAAGAGAAAGAAAAATTAATAGAGGCAAATAATCAATTTAAAAATGATAAAGATTATTGGGAATTTCAATGGCAACAGCTAGAAGATGCACACTTGATTGAGGATGAGCAAGCTGAACTTGAAAACGAACAAAATCATCTTTCACATATTGAAGAGGTGAAAACTGCATTAGATTTATCCCAAAACCTATTAAATGATAATGAGCCATCAATTCTTGACAGTATTCATCAAATAAATAGTGAGATTCGCTTAATAACTAACTATATTCCAAATGGAGATGAGCTAGCCACAAGAATAAACTCATTACACATTGAACTTAAAGACATTACACAAGAGATAATAAATCTTTCTACAGATACAGAATATAATCCAGAAAGATTAACAGAAGTAACAGCTAGGCTAGATTTAATATATTCATTGCAGCAAAGACATAGAGTTGCAACTATAAAAGAACTGATTGAGATTAAGGAAGATTTTAATAAAAAGCTTCTTCAATTAAACTCTTTTGATGAAGAGATTGAGAAAATCGAGAAAAAGATTTTAGAACAACATCAAAAAGTTGCCAAATTAGCTGAGAAACTTTCATCAAGTAGAGAGAAAATATTTTCTAAAATAGAAGATAATATAGAGTCTCAACTTAAAGATTTGGGTATGCCACACGGTAAATTTCAAATTTCGCATAAGAAAAATGATGAGTTTACAGAAAATGGCATTGATGAAATTTCATTTCTTTTTACAGCAAATAAAAATGCTTCACTTTCTGAAATTGATAAAATAGCATCTGGTGGTGAAACGTCGAGATTAATGCTATCTATAAAATCTCTGTTATCAAAAACTAAAGGATTGCCAACTTTAATTTTTGATGAAATAGATACAGGAGTTTCTGGTGAAATTGCTGATAAAATGGGAATAATTATGCAAACAATGGGTGAGAATATTCAAGTTATTAGCATAACTCACCTACCTCAAATAGCGGGAAGAGGCGCACATCATTATAAAGTAATGAAAACTGATACCGCTACACACACAGTAACAGAAATTGTCGAATTGAGTATTGAAGAAAGAGTTAATGAAATAGCCGCAATGCTTAGTGGTGCATCAATTACAGAGGCTGCAATTACTAATGCTAAAACACTTTTACAAATTAATTAGAAATGAATATTACAATAGTCGGGTCAGGAGGAGTTGGAGCCTATTTTGGAGGCAAATTAGCTAAAGCTGGAAATAATGTAACTTTTATTGCAAGAGGCAAACATTTAGAAGCTATAAATAAAAATGGGCTAACTGTTAAAAGTTTTCTTGGAGATTTTGAAGTAAAACCAGCTTTTGCAACAGATAAAATATCAAAATCACCAAAAGCAGATTTAATAATTGTCGCAGTAAAAGCTTGGCAAGTAAAAGAAGTTGCTGAAGAGCTATTAGATATTATCAAAGATGATACAATGGTTTTACCACTTCAAAATGGTGTGTTATCAAGCGAAGAACTGCGTCAAGTATTACCGCATAACAACGTACTATCTGGACTTTGCAGAATAATTAGTAAAATAGAATCACCGGGAGTTATTTCTCACCTAGCTGTTGAGCCCTCAATAACATTTGGAGAATTTGACAACTCTAAAACTGAAAGAGTTTCTGAGTTATTAAAAACATTTCAAGAAGCTGGGATAAAATCAAATGTAGCAGATGATATTCAAGCAGAGAGATGGAAAAAACTTATATATATATGTTCTAGCGGTTGG
>CAZHHH010000081.1:0-13888 GCA_964532085.1 uncultured Marinilabiliaceae bacterium | reverse complement strand
TGACTGATTTATAGATGTTTAGTTTGGGTGTCCCAAAAAAGCGCGGAAGACAAGATCATACAATATATCTTTTGTCTTCCGCACATCTTTGGGCACCAAAACTAAGTGGGTTAAAATCAGTCACATACCAAGATAACCATCTGTTTCTGATTGTTCCAATGCGAAACTCAATAAATAATATAAATATCTGTTTGTTTTTCAGGATGGTTCAAAATATTACTATTGGTACAACCCTCTACGGGGTTGATGTTAAGAGATTATTAGCCCCATAATGAATTATGGGGTTAATAACATATAACACCATTCGGTGTTGATATACATAACGTGTTTTTTGTATAGTTCAATTTTAAGTATTGAAAACCACCCCCTCGCCAGAGGCGAGGCGCGGCGAATGGGGTGAAATATGGATAACCCCGAAATTTATTGCGGGGTAGATAGCCCAATACAAAACAACCCCAAAGTGGGTTGAATATGATAAATCATATATACTCTTCTGTTTTTGGGTGTCCCAATATGGAACTCAAGTGAGGTTGCACTAAAAATACAACCTCATTTTTATATAATATTTCTTAAAATTAAACTATCATTCCAGCGGCAACTGTCTCATTAGTTGCTTCATCTATTAGTATCAAACTTCCAGTTATTCTGTTAACATTATATGAATCATAAAAAAGTGGTTTTGTAGTTCGTAATGATACTTTTACAATATCATTCATACTTACTTCTTTATCTTCCTCATCTTTTGATAGCTCATTTATATCCATTTTATAATGAATATCTTTAATCATACATCGTACTTCTGATGTAGTGTGCTTTAAAGTATATTTACCATTAGGTATAAGTTTTCTATCATTAAACCATGATAACATAACATCAATATCTTGCCCAACTTGTGGTTCTGCACCATTATTAGACTTCACAATCATATCTCCCCTAATGATATCAATATCATCTTCAAGTGTAATATTTAAAGATTGAGGAGCAAATGCACTATCTAGAGTTTTATTGAATAGGTCTATAGTTTTAACCTTTGACTTTAAACCTGATGGAAGGATTGTAACCTCATCACCAACATTAATCACACCACTTGCCACTCTCCCACCATAACCACGATAGTCTGGCCAATCTTTTGATTGTGGTCTAATAACATATTGAACAGGAAAACGGAAATCCTCTACATTTATATCATCATCAATATTAATTGTTTCAAGAAGATGTAATAAAGTGAGGCCATCATACCAATTCATATTGTCGCTTTTTTCTACAACATTATCGCCCAAAAGAGCACTAATTGGTACAAATCTTACATCTTTAACATCTATTTTTTCAGTAATCTGTATGAAATCATCTTTTATTTTATCAAATACCTTTTGGTCAAACTCCACCAAATCCATTTTATTTACACAAACAATAATATGTGGAATTTGTAATAAAGATGCAATATAAGCGTGTCTTCTTGTCTGTTCAAGCACTCCATGACGCGCGTCTACCAGAATCAAAGCTACATTTGCAGTACTAGCACCTGTCACCATATTTCTGGTATATTGAATATGCCCAGGTGTATCAGCAATGATAAACTTTCTTTTGGGAGTTGCAAAATATCTATAAGCAACATCAATTGTAATTCCTTGCTCACGTTCAGCTCTTAACCCATCTGTTAGAAGTGCCAAATTCACTTGTTCACCACCACTTCTCAGACTTGCTCTTTCAATAGCCTCCATTTGGTCTTCAAAAATTGCTTTTGAATCATAAAGCAATCTACCAATAAGTGTACTTTTACCATCATCTACGTTGCCAGCGGTTGTAAACCTTAGCAACTCCATATCTAAATATCCTTTTGTATCCATTTGTTTTAACTTTTAGAAGTAGCCCTCCTTTTTTCTATCTTCCATTGCAGCTTCAGACCTTTTATCATCAGCTCTTCCACCTCTTTCTGTAATACGGGTTGCGGCAACTTCATTAATAATATCTTCTATACTTGTAGCAGTTGATAGAGTTAGGCCTGTGCAGGTTATATCTCCGATTGTTCGGCAACGGACTTGCATTTTTTTAGGTATTTCATTATCTCTGCGTTGCATAAATGGTGCAGCTGCCATTAAAATACCATCACGTTCAAAAACTTCACGTTCATGGGTAAAATATAGTGAAGGAAGTTCTATATTTTCCATAAAAATATATTGCCACACATCCATCTCAGTCCAATTACTTATTGGAAAAACACGGAAGTGTTCACCCATATTCTTTTTGCCATTAAAAAGATTCCATAATTCTGGTCGTTGGTTTCGTGGGTCCCACTGCCCAAACTCATCACGGTGAGAGAAGAAGCGCTCTTTAGCTCTTGCTTTCTCTTCATCACGGCGGGCACCACCCATTGCTGCATCAAACTTCAGCTCTTCAATGGCATCAAGAAGAGTTACAGTTTGTAAAATATTTCTACTTGCATTAATTCCTTTCTCTTCAACTGCCCTACCCTGATTGATAGAATCTTGAACATATCGAACTATACAAGTACCACCTGTGTCTTCCATTAATTTATCTCGAAAATCAAGCGTCTCTTCAAAATTATGTCCGGTGTCAATATGAAGAAGAGGAAAAGGCACTTTTGCAGGCCAGAAAGCTTTACGAGCTAAATGATACATTACAATTGAATCTTTTCCACCCGAGAATAACATTACTGGATTCTCAAACTGAGAAGCAACCTCACGGATAACATATATAGATTCTGCTTCTAGTTCTAAAAGATGGTTTATTCTATTATTTTTCATTTTATTTTTTCTTCTGATTGTTAAAAAACAACCAAATGTAGCATTTTTAATAGAATTTTTGAAATTAAATAGATTAAGAAATTTCTTTATAATAGAAAAGGGCTTTCATTATGAAAGCCCTTTTCTATTTATTCTATGATAAAATTAAATTTCTATCTCTTCATCAAAACTCTTATTATACTGCTCCATTGCTTTTAAACTCATTCCCATGCTTGAAAAACCTCCGTCATGATATAAGTTTTGCATTGTAACTTTCTTAGTTAAATCAGAGAAAAGTGATATACAGTAGTTAGCACACTCCTCAGCATCAGCATTGCCTAATGGCGACATACGCTCTGCAAAGTCTACTAAGCTATCAAAACCTTTTACACCGCTACCAGCAGTAGTAATTGTTGGTGACTGGCTAATGGTATTTACTCTAACTCTTTTCTCACGGCCATAGATATATCCAAAGCTACGAGCAATTGATTCTAGCAATGCTTTTGCATCAGCCATATCATTATAGCCATAAAGCGAACGTTGTGCTGCAACATAAGATAGAGCTAAAATTGAACCCCACTCATTCATTGCATCCATATTATATGCAACTTGCATCATTTTATGGAATGAAATAGCTGAAATATCTAAAGTTTTATTCAGATAATTATAATCTAATTCATTATAAACACGTCCTTTACGCACATTAAGTGACATACCGATTGAGTGTAAGACAAAGTCTATTTTTCCACCTAAAACCTCCATAGAAGTTTTAAAAACATTTTCTAAATCTTGAACATTGGTTGCATCAGCTGGTATCAACTCTGCACCAGTCTTTTCTGCAAGTTCCATAACACTGCCCATTCTACAAGCAACATGTGTATTTGACAATGTAAAAGTAGCACCTTCTGCATGAGCTAATTCGGCTACTTTCCATGCTATGGACATGTCGTTTAAGGCTCCAAAGATTATTCCTCTTTTTCCTTTTAAAAGATTATATCCCATTTTAATTTAAATTAATTTTTGAGTACGCAAATATAAACGTTAATTGTAGAATTAAACCTTTTTATAAAGATTTTGTTCGTATGCGCTAAAAAAACACTCATTTATCATATTTAAAACCCTTACAAACACCTTATTATAAGAATGTTTTAAATTTGTGAAAAAACATAAAAAAATCCTTATCATTTAACTGACAAGGATTTTTATTACCTATAATATTTTAAATTAATTCTATACTTCGTTTAATAAACTTGCTTAATGCAGCACCTTTCAACATATTATTTGAAAGCAAAGCTAAATCAATTAACTGTGAAATATTGCTATTTTTATCTGCAAAATTCTTTATTATTTCATTCTGCTTATCACGCTGTTCTGTTATTTTCTTTTCGCTCTCCTCTATCTCATCCTTTTCAATTTGTGGTATCTCTTCCTCTTTCTTGTCTTTATGAGAATCTCTTAATTCTTTAACCTTCTTATCTAATGCATCAATTCTACCACCTATAGAAGATAATTTTTCACCCTCAGCCTTTTCTAGTTCACTTAAAACACTCTTCACAAGACCATGATTACCATTTACAACAAGGCTATAGCTATCTGGCATATCGCCATAGAACATTGCGCCACCACCTTGAAGCTCACCCATCTCTTTCATTCGTCTCATAAACTCTTGCTGAGTAATTAGAACTGGAGTATCTGTTTCGCTCATTGCTTCAACCTCTACAACAAAATGAGTTTTTGCAATTTCTGGAATTTGTGATGAAAATAGTGTTGTTAAGTATGAACGTTGTGCTGAATTTAAGTTCAATTCTTGCTTTTCATCTTTTGCCACTAATTTATCAATTACATCACTGTCTACTCGAACAAATCTTGATTTTTCAAACTTCTGTTCTAGCTGATTAACAAAGTGACTATCAAAATATCCATCCATCACAAGTACGTCATAACCCTTGTTTTTGGCTGCTTCTATAAATGAATATTGCTTGTCCACATCTGTGGCATATAGATAGATTAACTGACCATCTTTATCTGTTTGATTAGCTTTAATTAATTCTGCATACTCCTCAAAAGTGAAATATTTATCATCACTATTTTTGAATAAAGTAATACCTTTAACTCTATCATAAAATTTCTCTTCAGTAAGCATTCCATACTGAATGAAAATCTTTAAATCGTCCCACTTCTCTTCAAAATCATTTCTGTTAGCTTTGAAAATTTCTAATAATCTATCAGAAACTTTTTTAGATATATGTCCTGAAATCTTCTTTACATTTCCATCAGCTTGTAGATATGAACGAGAAACGTTAAGAGGAATGTCTGGCGAATCAATAACACCATGCAAGAGAGTTAAAAACTCTGGTACAATTCCCTCTACAGAATCTGTAACATACACCTGATTGCTATATAGTTGAATCTTATTCTTTTGAATTTCTACATTGCTTTGAATTTTAGGGAAATATAAAACACCTGTCAAATTAAAAGGATAATCAACATTTAAATGAATATTAAACAGCGGTTCTGCTGTCATTGGATATAAATCTTGATAGAATTTTTCGTAATCTTCATCTTTCAGTTCAGATGGAGATTTTGTCCAAAGAGGCTGTGTTTCATTAATAATATTTAGCTTATCTGTCTCTTCTTCCTTACCATCTTTCCATATTGTCTCTTTTCCAAAAGCAACTTCAACTGGTAAAAAACGACAATATTTATTCAACAAGTTACTGATTTCATTTTTGTCTAAGAAATTTTCATTCTCCTCATCAATATGAAGAACGATGTCAGTACCTCTATCCTCTTTTTCTATTTTTTCAATTGTATATTCTGGACTACCATCACAACTCCACTTAACAGCTTCTGCACCATCTTTAAAGGATTTTGTAACAATATCAACTCTTTTAGCAACCATAAAAGAACTATAAAAACCTAATCCAAAATGTCCAATTATAGCATTTGCATCGTTTTTATATTTATCTAAAAATTCATTAGCGCCTGAAAAAGCTAGTTGATTAATATATTTATCAATCTCATCAGCTGTCATTCCAATCCCACGGTCAGAAATTGTAAGAGTTTTATTTTCTGTATCCAATTTAACTTCAATTGTTAAATCACCCATTTCACCCTTAAATTCTCCAACGCTTGATAATGTTTTCAACTTTTGAGTGGCATCAACAGCATTAGAAATCAACTCACGCAAAAAAATCTCGTGATCAGAATAAAGAAACTTTTTAATAATCGGAAAAATATTCTCCGTACTAACACCAATATTGCCCTTTTGCATATCTATTATAAATTTAATAAATTATTATACTTTGTTTTTAAATTACGAATTCAATAAAATCAAAGGTTATGCCAAATAGCACATTATGACAAAAGGGCATTAAAAAAGAAAAATTGTCAGACAAAACTACCAAGCATCACTTAATAGTCATAAATATATTTTAATAAGTATGGATAAAAATGGCAAGCGGTGCAAAAGCCAAAGAAAGCTTCAAGAAACATAAAAGATGTAAGTACGCTTGCTAAAATCAGTGTAGTTAAAGGCATTGATAAAAAATGAAAAAGCAAAATTATTATACAAAACATAAAACCAATGCGAGATGAAAATATTTTGGGTCCTTCATTGGTATATTTCACCGTAGCTCTTAAAACTTTTGAAATTAATAGTGAAATATGAAAGCTCAAACTATATCTCATTTTTAGAAAACCTTTTAGAAAAAAATCCAATAGAAGAATTATAATTATCCAATAATAATCTGTATAAAAATATATACCCATAACTATAAGAAATATAAAAGCATTTATGCGAGCTATATTCTCATTTATATGATTATTTGATATTGGACAAAGTTTTTTTAGCATAATTTTTGTTTAATATATTTCTTTATGAAAATTGATAAATTAAGTTACATTTGTCTATAGTTCTTTTTCAAAACTACAATTTTATAAATATAACAATATTTAATATATTTTATAACTCAAAACAGATTAAATGGTTTTATATATGAAAAATATCGTATTAATATCACTACTTACTTTTATATTTTGTTCTATTTCTGCTCAAGAAGTAAAGATAGATTTAAAAGATTTTACTACAAATTATACTTTTTATCCCAAACAGATAACCAAGCCTAACTCAATGCAAGATGGTAAATATTATACTATTCTTGAAGAGAATGGTTCTAAAATTTCGCAATATTCTTTTGCAACAGGTAAAAAAACAAAAACAATTGTAGAATTTAACAAACTGAAAAACAGTACAATAAATTCAGTTTTTGAATATCAGTTTAGCGACGATGAAACAAAAATGTTAGTTGCTACCTCGCGCAATCAAATTTACAGACACTCTTTTACTGCTAAATACTATGTTATAGATTTAACAAGAAATGAAATTGAACCTCTATCAGAATTTGACAATGAGCAAGTTGCAACATTTTCTCCTGATGGATATAAAGTTGCATACGTAAGAGATAATAATATATATATTAAGAATTTGCGATTTGGAACAACAAATCAAATTACTGATGATGGCGAAGTTAACAAAATAAAAAATGGTATTCCTGATTGGGTTTATGAGGAAGAATTTTCATTTAATAAAGCCTTAGAATGGTCGCCCAATAGTGAAGAACTTGCTTTTATGAAATTTGACGAATCAATGGTAAAAGAGTTTTCGTTTCCAATATATCACAACAAAGGAAATCCTGAAAACTTAGACGAACTTTATCCATTAATTTATAGCTATAAATATCCTAAAGCTGGAGAAAGGAACTCTAAAGTATCGGTTCACGTTTTTAATTTAAGACATCGAACTACAAAAGAGATGAACATTGATTTAGGGAACGACCTTTATATACCACGCATAAAATGGACAAATGAGAATGACAAACTAGCAATTCTTACATTAAACAGAAATCAAAACAGACTAGACCTGCTTATTGCAAATCCAGCTTCTACTGTCTGTAATGTTATATTAACCAACAGAAGCGAACAGTTTATAAGTGATGATATACTTGATAATATATACTTTTTAAAAGATAATAGACATTTTATATTTGTTGGTGAACTTGATGGATATACGCATATTCATCTATACACAATGGCTGGTCAAAAACTTAGACAAATAACTAAGGGAAGTTGGGATGTAACAGATTATTATGGATATGATGAGAAAAACAGACTTTTTTACTTCCAAGCTGCTGCTGTTTCTCCTCTCCAGCGTGAAGTTTATTCCATAAGACTAGACGGCACAAAAATGACAAAACTATCAACTAGAGAGGGAACAAATAGTGCGTGGTTTAGTAGTAGTTTTGAATTTTATATTAACAAGTTTAGCAATGTAAAAACTCCACCTATATATTCTATCTATAACAATAAAAACAGGTTTTTAGCTACAATTGAAGATAACAAAGTGTTAGTTTCTAAATTAAAAAGTTATAATCTACCAGAAAAAGAGTTTTTTAAATTTACAACAAGCACTGGCGATGAACTAAATGGTTGGATAATTAAGCCTAACAATTCTAAGGCAGGAGAAAAACACCCTACATTAATGACACAATATAGCGGCCCTGGCTCACAACAAGTTCTGGACAAATGGAGTTTAGATTGGTCCTTATTTTTAGCTCAAAATGGATATGTTATTGCTTGTGTAGATGGCAGAGGAACAGGAGCAAGAGGTGAAACGTTTTTAAAACAGACATATATGCAGTTAGGTCAATTAGAGTCTGATGATCAAATTGAAACTGCTAAGTATTTAGCCTCACTTCCGTTTGTTGATAAAGCGCGAATAGGGATTTGGGGTTGGAGTTATGGCGGATATATGACAGCTATGTCAATGAGTAAAAGCGATATGTTTAAAGCTGGAATTGCAGTAGCACCTGTTGTAGATTGGAGATTTTATGATACTGTTTATACAGAACGTTTTATGCGTACACCTAATGAAAATCCTGTAGGTTATAAAAATACATCGGTTTTAGAAATGGCTCAAAATCTTTCCGGCAGACTATTTCTAATTCATAGTACTGCAGACGACAATGTGCATTTGCAAAACACTTATGAATATACCAACAAATTGATAGAAGCTAATAAACAGTTTGATATGTTTATATATCCCAATAGAAATCATAGTATTTTTGGTGGCAACACAAGGGAACATTTATATCAAATGAAATTTGATTATTTAGAAAGGAATTTGAAGAACTAAAATATCGAAAGCCTGAGATTATTTTCTCAGGCTTTTTTTATAATCCTAAATTGTCCATTAGAAAGGTTAATTGGTTTATTACATTCATATTTGACTTTTTTATTAACTGTATGTTAGGCCTAGCCTGCGACTAGATTGGGCTATAAGCCCAACTTACAGCCTGTATTTGCAGTGCTTACATTTACCTGTGGCGGATGCCACAGGCTACCATAAATAAGGCCTTCAGCCTATACTTAATTAAGGATTTTAGCTGCTATAGAGAGTTCACGCTCTGAAAGAGCAATATATATTAGCCCAAGACAGCGTCTTGGGTTACTAGATGTATAAAACTGCGCTCTGAAAGAGCAACATAATAAAAATTTAAGAATCAAACATTTTGAAATAACTTACTAATCACAAGATTAGTATATTTTATAGAAAAGTCTAGATAATGGACAATTTGGTATTATTATTTTCTTAGGCTTTTTTTTAATGATTTCTCAATATTAAAAGATTTTTATTTTTAATATAAAGTATTTTCCACAATCATTACTTTTTAATTAAAAAAAATGAATGATGTTCATATATCTATCATTATTGTAAATTTTATCTAATTTACTATCTTGTAACGATTATTAGCATAATTGTGATAAATTTAACTACAAAAATCAATTACTAAACTTAATATTTTACATTATGAATTTAAAAAAATTATTGTTTTTGGGTGCAGCTATAGCAATGCTGTATTCGTGTAGTACACCACAAAAGGTGGAACCTGCTATTCCTGCAGATAAGGAGATAGAAAGAAAAATAGAGTCTCTGCTTAAGACTATGACTCTTGAAGAAAAAATTGGTCAGATGACAGAGTTGGTTGTCGATGTACTTTGGGCAGAAGAGACAAAAGGCAGTGATAACTTTACTATAGATGAGGCACTTTTAGATACCGTAATTGGAAAATATAAAGTAGGCTCTATCCTTAATGCTCCTGGAACGTTGGCTCAAACACCAGAGCGTTGGAATGAGATTATCGGCCAAATTCAGCAAAAGTCAATGGAGGAAATCGGCATTCCTTGTATTTATGGTTTAGATCAAAATCATGGAACAACTTATACTATGGGCGGCACGATGTTTCCACAGCCTATCAACATGGCTGCCTCGTTTAACCGTGATTTGGTGCGCCAAGCAGCATCTATAACCGCTTATGAAACTAAGGCAGGTAGCACGCCTTGGACTTATAACCCTACAGTAGATTTAGGTCGTGATCCACGCTGGCCTCGTATGTGGGAAGGATATGGCGAGGATGCCTATCTTAACACAGAAATGGGACGCGAGGCAGTAATAGGATTCCAAGGTGATGACCCTAACAATATAGGCAAAGAGAAAATTGCTGTTTCTATGAAACACTATATGGGATACGGAGTCCCTGTATCAGGTAAAGATCGTACGCCTGCAATTATTAGCGAGCAAGATTTGCGCGAAAAACATTTTGCTCCTTATCTTGAAGCTATCCGTGCTGGTGCTCTTACTGTTATGGTAAATTCTGGCTCAATCAATGGTCTTCCAGTGCATATGGATTATAGACTATTAACACAATGGTTAAAAGAAGATTTAGGCTGGGATGGTATGATAGTAACTGACTGGGCTGATATTAATAATCTATATACCCGTGAAAAGGTTGCTGCTAACAAGAAGGAAGCAATTAAATTAGCTATAAATGCAGGAATTGATATGGCAATGGAACCATACAACTGGGATTTCTGCATACTTTTAAAAGAATTAGTTGAAGAGGGTGAAGTAAAAATGAGCCGTATTGATGATGCTGTACGTAGAGTTTTGCGTTTAAAATATCGTCTAAATCTTTTTGACACACCCGTTTATGAACTAGAAGACTTTCCACTATTCGGAAGTGAAGAACATCATCAGATTGCTGTTCAAGCTGCAGAAGAGTCTATGGTACTACTAAAAAATAATAATAACTTATTACCATTAGCAAAAGGCAAAAAGATTTTAGTCACTGGCCCAAATGCAAATTCAATGCGTACTCTTAACGGAGGTTGGACTTATACTTGGCAAGGACATAGAACTGATGAATTTACAGAAGAGTATAACACTCTATTGGAAGGGTTAGTTTTAAAATATGGTTCTGATAAAGTTATCTATGAACCTGGTGTTACCTATGTACAAGGAGGAGATTGGTGGGAAGAAAACAGTCCAGAGATAAATAAAGCTGTAGTAGCAGCTCAAAAGGCTGATGTTATTGTTGCTTGTATTGGTGAGAACTCTTATTGTGAAACTCCGGGAAATATTACTGATCTGACTCTTTCATCTAATCAACTAGATTTAGTGAAAGCTTTAGCTAAGACAGGAAAACCAATTGTTCTTGTTCTAAACCAAGGTCGCCCACGCATTATTCGCGATATTGAACCATTGGTAGATGCTGTTGTACACACTATATTGCCAGGAAATGCTGGTGGAGATGCTTTTGCAAATCTTATTAGCGGAGAGGCTAATTTTAGCGGTAAACTTCCTTTTACATATCCACTTGAAGTTAATTCTTTAACAACATACGACTATAAGCCAAGTGAAGAATCATCAACTATGGAAGGAGCTTACAATTATAATGCTGCTCGCTCTTTACAATGGCCTTTTGGACACGGACTTAGCTATACTGAATTTAGCTATACGAACTTAAAAGTTAACAAAAGTGATTTCACAGCCAATGACAAATTAGAATTTACTATAGATATAACTAATACTGGTGATGTGGCAGGTAAAGAAAGTGTATTACTTTTCAGTAGAGACCTTATAGCGTCAATTACACCTGATATGAGTCGTTTACGTGCTTTCAAGAAAATTTATCTTGAAGCTGGAGAAACAAAAACTGTAACTCTGGAGCTTAAAGGTGAAGATTTAGCATTTGTAGGCCATGATGGTAAATGGATATTAGAAGAAGGTGAGTTTGATATCAATGTTGGAAATCAAACAGTTCGTATCAATTGCTCTGAAACCAAGAAGTGGACTACGCCAAATCGTTAAACAGATAATTATCGATTGACATTAATAAAAAAGCTTATTAGAATTTATTTTCTGATAAGCTTTTTGTTATAATTCTATTGCCTAAATTTGTTTTGTAAATAGCCTAATCTTTAGCGCAAACTGCAACATATCATCTGATAAAAAATATACTCACGTTTAGGCATATATCAAATCTGAATCTATTAATTAGGAGCAAAAAGATGTCGTTTAATTCAAATTCTTCAAAATATAGTTAGTGTTTCGACCACCTGCATCATCTTTTTCTAGCATATTTTTATCTATTAAATCATTGATATCACGTATTGCAGTATCTCGAGAACATTTAGCAATTTTTGCCCATTTTGAAGAAGTTAGTTTACCTTCAAAACCATCTAGGACTCTATTTAAAATCTTCTTCTGTCTTTCATTTATTAATGTATGAGAGTGTTTTTTCCAAAAGTCTGCTTTAAACAGGACACTTTCTAGAACTGAGTCTGTAGATTTTAATGAATTTAACAAACAGTTTAAAAACCATTTTATCCACTCAGTAATGTCAAGATTGCCTTTTTGTGTTTTTTCTAATATTTTATAATATCCTTTTCTTTCTATTCTTATTTGTGCCGACATACTGTAAAAACGCTGATTAGTTTTATCTGATTTAGATAATAACATATCAGTTAAAGCTCTTGCTATTCTCCCATTCCCATCATCAAATGGATGAATAGTAACAAACCACAAGTGAGCAATTGCAGCTCTAATAACTAAATCAATTTCATTATTATTATTAAACCAATTTAAGAATAAATTCATCTCATTTTCAATAAGTGATGAATCCGGAGCTTGAAAATGTACCTTTTCCTTTCCCATAGCACCAGATACAACTTGCATTGGTCCTGTTGTATCTTTTCGCCAATCAGCAACAACTATTTTATACATTCCACTTCGTCCAGTCGGAAAAAGAGCGGCATGCCAATCAAAAAGTCTTTCTGCTGTCAGTGGTTTAAAACAATTCTGAGTAGCATCTAACAACATTTCAACAACTCCATCAACACTCCTGTCTGACTCTATTGAACCTGCAATCTCAATACCTAATCTTCTTGCTATTGAAGAGCGTACCTGCTCTGGATTTAATATTTCACCCTCTATTTCAGACGATTTAATTACATCCAGTGTAAATGTTTTGAGTATAGCTTCATTTACTAAGTTAAAACCTAAAGAACTCATTTTCCCAATTAGTCGCCCTTGTAAATTTCTAACTTCACTCAACAAATTTATTATTTGCTCATTATTCCAAGTGAAATTAGGCCAATTTAATTGATGATAGATAAATCCTTTCATTTGTCGCACATTTTGCAACAAATATAACAACTATTCGATGCAACACAAATTATTCGATGCATATTCTGCGACAAATAAGCTATTTATTTGTTGCAGACTGAATTCTCACTCTATTCTTAAATCTTTATCTTGTCTGTTAATTCTGCCTTGATAAGAACGTTTTAAGTTTATGATCCTAATTTATCCATTAGAAAAAATATTTTTATCAACCATTTGAGACATTGGATTCGGTCGCCCACGTAGGGGCGCCCCTACGTGGGCGACCGAATTTGTTCCTATTTTTACAGGAAGTTACTTTTACACCATATTTACTTCTTTTCGTGCCTCTTGTAGAATTTCACTAATCACAAAACATTGAGCTTTTTTTTCAAACTCATCTCTTTTTTCAGAACCTACTTTTCCATATTTTATTTCTAATAACTCGTCAAAGCTTTTAGCATTTTTAATATTTTCATTATTCATCTCTTTTTCTTTTGGAGTTTTTAAATTAAAAAATAACAGAATAGCAAAGCTACCTTTTTAAAATAAAACTTCTAAAAATCCATCCTCTCATCCAAATCATCCAAAGCTTCAGCAATATTTTTATATTCTTGTGCTTTATCATATTCGCCCATTTTTT
>CAZHHH010000080.1:0-13923 GCA_964532085.1 uncultured Marinilabiliaceae bacterium | reverse complement strand
TTATATCATATTTTAATCCAAAATTAATATCTAAAACTGACTATTATTACTCATATATAATTTGCTGTTTTCTAACTCATAAGCTACTCTCACAGGTTCTTATTAATATAAATTGACTGCTACAAATCCACCTACGTTATTTTTATTAATCTTCATTGGACCGTACCAATCAAAATTGGTTGCAGCTCCAAAACTAATATCATTATAAGTAATTCCTGCACGTAGCATTACATAACTGCGTGTGTGAAAATCAAATCCTAAGTTATGCGTGTATAGTCCTTGAACTTTAGTATATAAGTTCAATTTCTCTGTTAGTTTAGGCTTAAATTTTATCAATGATAAGGCATCAAAATTTGAATTTTTAGTTAAATCAACTCTCGGATTAATAAGCACCAGTAATTTAGGATTACCATATGTTAAAATAACTCCCGCCGAAGGACGAATTCCGTCAAAGGGGTTCCAAATAAATCCGCTTGATAAGTTAATTCCCCTAATAATACTATAAGTTATATTTCC
This sequence comes from uncultured Marinilabiliaceae bacterium, assembly GCA_964532085.1. Lineage (GTDB taxonomy): Bacteria > Bacteroidota > Bacteroidia > Bacteroidales > Marinilabiliaceae > CAZHHH01. The sequence continues at coordinate 13,407 of CAZHHH010000080.1, read as the reverse complement.
TTGAATCATATAATTGGTCATTTTTGATTCTCCCCATTCAGGCTGAATATAGTTGACACCGAAAAATCCTATCCTTGGTATGCTTTGTAACTTCTTATCAATAATAACTTGATAATTTAAAGAACGATTTCCAGCAAATGCTTCCATAAAAATAGGTGGGTTTTTTGTTTGTGGGTTATCAATATCTTGAGACTTGGCTGTAATTACAGTTGCAAATAAAATTATACTAAATAATATTCTGTTAAAATAAACCATGCTTGAAAATTATATATTTAATTATACTTTGATTAACACAAACTTATTATTCTGAAATAATAAGTTTGTTGCGAAATTTAAATTAAAAATAAGAGGTTTTGTGATATTTTGTCTTGTCGATAATCAATCTTTATATTGATTTCTAAGATTATTTTCTAAATAATATTTTATGTTAATAATAGATATTATAGAGAAAATTATAAAGGTTGTTTTTCAATATAAAAAGACAAACTACTTGCTGTTATCTAACAACTGTATGGTGTATAAGTTTTGAGATATTGTTGAATTATTACGTATAATTCTTTGTTGAGTAACTAAGTTTTAATCTAAATAAACAATTGTGAGATGCTTGTAGAAACATAGATTTATGAATTTCTACAAACATCAAAATTGCAAAGATGTATTTTGCAGAATGCAGAAAGTTGTCATTGTTGTATTTTGCAGAATACAATTGATGTGTTTTAAGAAAACTCTACTCCGGCACATATATAATCTCACCATTTTCAAGTTCATAGGCTATTCCTACGCGTTTGCCTTTTGCACCACTGCTTTCTTGTTCGCTGGATGGTGTATATTTATTGATTGTATTTCCCTCTTTGGTTATGATTTCCATATTTTCTTTACCTGGATTTTTTACAATGGTAAAACTCTCCTCGGTGAATATTTCTGTCATATTCATATGCATAACCATTGCAACCATCAGGGCTACAGCAAATACCATAGCCACGTCGAACATATTTACAATTACGCTTAATGGGTCAGTATCTTCCTCTTGGCCAAAACTGCTTGAACGTCTTTTTCTCCTCATTACTGCTTATTTTTGTAATAAAATTCTACTCACATACTCCAAATGGTTGATGTCTTTGGCATACCATCTCTGTTTTACTTGTTGAGTTATAAGTCCAACAATGGAAATAACTAAACCAACTACTGTGGTTGCAAACACAACTTGCATATTGTAAGCCATACCAGAAATGTCGCCTGATGAAAGTCCAACAAGTGCAGGACTCATAGCGATTAATGTACCGATAAGACCTAATATTGGTCCCATTTTGGCTAACATTTTCGATAGAGATAAATCTTTATTTGCTGCGTTCTCAAAGTTTGAAAGTGAAAAATCTGCATACTCTTCACTAGTCTCTTTTGACAATAAATCTCTTAAATATTTAATAAATAACGAATTATCTTTTTCAGGTATTAATGTTTTTAAATCATTGAGATTATCTCTTGTAAGATTTTTTATTGCATCATTCAACAAATTATCATTTTTGCGTTTTGTCATATATTGATTATAAAATCCACCAATTAACAAAAGACTTCTTCCAAATAAGAAAAGCAAAATGATAATGTCGGGAATAAGCAAGCTATTTGCTACCCAAAAGAGTGTTTTTGATATTAATTCCATAATTAATCTGATATTTTATTATTCTTTTTTTGTAAAAAATGCCATTTATATTTATTCCATATATATCCCACCAAAAAAGTAGTGGCAAATATGGAAAAAGCTAATATAAGTGCTCTTATATTATAATCTTGTTCTGTTGCTACGTAAGTAACATTGCCATTTACGGTTGTTAATAATCCAATAAATGCAACAAACAGCGTAACCAAAAAGTGTATTTCTAATCTAAACTCAGTTTCTGGTATTAGGTATTTTATTCCTTTTCTTAATAGTGGTATTGCTGCAAAAACTGATATTGCAATTATGTAAGTGATTTTGTCAAAATTAACCCCTGAAAAGGCAAATATTGATTGTGTTAAAATATAAAATAGTATCGGGAAAATTAAAAGTCCCGGATACCAATGCAATACCATTAATCTTCTTCTCTTTTTTAGTCCAAACTGCGTTCGTAATGCTACAAAACTGTATGCTAAATTTATAGCTGCTTCAATTGTAATTAGTACTGCTACATTTTTTAAAGCTTCACTATTTTGCATAAAATCATATAGTTGAGTTTTAGATTGTAGTATTGCAAATTGCTCACTCCATAACACAAAAAGTGCAGAAATAGTGGAAAATATAAGTACGTGCCACCACTTCCAAAAACTCATTTTTAAAATGCTATTTACAACTATAAATAATAGTAATATATGTATAATAAGTTCCATATTATTATCTACTGTTTTTACGTTTTTGACGCAATATCACAAGCAAAATTATAAAAACTAACAATATTGCACCTACGGTTATCGCTCCGTTTAATGTTGTTTTTGAAGAGTTTTGACTTTGGCTAAATTCTTCTTTTTTTAACACCATACCATTTTCAACAGCTTCTGTATGTGTTTGTTTCATAGCTTGTATCTGTTGGGTATATTGTTGTGATTCAGCTTCAGGAAGTTTTTGAGCTATAAATTGATGCAGTTTTTCATTACTTCCAGAAAAACCACTACCAGTATTACCGAATTCTTTTACCATCTCTGTATGTAAAGCTGCCATATTTTCAATTTGTTCATCTGTTGCATTCCACATTCCTTTGCGAACAGTTTCTAACATTATTGCTGTTACCTCTTGAAGTACAGTTGGATTTATCTTTTTAAAATGTTCTTTAGTTCCTAAACCAAATTTGTCTTGAACATAAACATCATACAAATCATCCCACAACTCATTATCAATAACATCTGGTTTTGCAACATTCCAACCAAATGTGTTGGTAACTATCTCTGTGATTTGAGCCGCAGTTCCTGAACCACCTTTCATAATGTCTTTAACATATTCAGGATTTAGAACTGTGGTGCGTGATTCCACTCCAATAGCTTCTTTAAGTTCTTGAATTTTAGCACGATTTCTATTTCTATAATCAGCAAAATATGCTTCTGGGTCTTTTCCAGTAACGTTACGAATTGCAAGGTTCATACCGCCCATAAATTCATATACGTGGTCTAAACTCAATGCTCCCCACGTATTATTTTGACGTGGCTGAACAACTACATCGGTATTTTCTAAAACAGTTTTAAATAATCCTTCGTAAAATTCACCCCACTCTTTATCACTACCGTAATCTGCACCCATATTGTGCATATACACTTCTGCTATTTCATCTTCATTTTCCCATTTATCGCTGGCGGTAATCATCTCTTGAATACCTGTGCCGTACATTCCGTTTATGCCACCAAAAATTCGTTTTGTGGACATTTCACGTGCATCTTTTGGTGAAATACCTTGCTCTACCAACTGACGTTCGATATCAATGGTACTTTTCGACACTAAGTTCTCAAAATCATCATCTTTAGCTTGTGCTGCCATCTCTACAGCTTTTGAAATAAGCATCAATCTTGACGCTGCCAAATCTCTAAATTGTCCAGAAGTTTGCACAACAACGTCTATACGTGGTCTGCCTAGCTCTTTGGTTGATATTAATCGTAAGTCAGACACTCGCCCAAAAACATCACGAACAGGTTCAACGCCAAGCATATAAAACACTTGTGCAATTGTTGTTCCTTCACTTTCAATAAACTCACTACTCCAAAAAGTGTAACTTACCTTTCGTGGATATTCTCCGTGTCGTTTTTTATAATCGTTCAATGTACTTTGTGCTAATTTTACACCTCTATCCCAAGCTAATTCTGTAGGTGTAGTTTCTGCATTTATAGAATATAAATTATGTCCCGTTGGTACAGCTTGCGGATTTGCAACTGCATCACCACCCGACGATGGGGAAATATATCCACCAGAAAGGGCGTTAAGCATAGCTTTAAACTCCAATTCTGGACTCTCTTCTAAAGCTTTTTTATATTTAGTTATATTATAAATTGTATTTTCTAAAGTTGAAATAGCTCTTGCTTTTTCCTTATCTTCTTTGCTATATTCAACAGGCTTCTCATCAGATCTTCCTCTACGCATTGCCATTGTAGGCATTTTGGGTGAAAGAATTTCTTTTGCTAATGCAAGTTCTTCTTTGCTGATTTCTCCTATTTGGCAAATAACTTCTTCATTAACAGGTTTACCTTTCAAAACTTGTTCGACCAATTCTTTAGCTGGTGTAAGGTAGTTTCTTGAAAAGAATACATTCTTTTTTAAATCATCATCAGTTACTTTTCCTCTTACTTTATCCAATGTAGAAAGTCCAAAAGCAATAGGGTCTGTGCTCATAGCAACTACAGATGAGTGAATCATATCTTTGCTATATGGTTCGCCCGAAGTGTAGAGAAGACCGCTCATTCGTTCATTGGCAATCTCTTCGGCAAAGTTCTCTATTTTCTCAACTTCTTCAAAAGAATATGGATTTGTAAGAACACTATCCATTCTTAACTCTCTGTGCAGACCCATTTCTACAGCAATTTTCTTAACTTCTAATGAATATTTTATATGCGCAGGCTCATCTTCCTCTGTTTTATAATATTCTCTTATCTTTTCTTGAAGTTTGTAGAATTGTGACCGTGTTTTACTTTCAGTAAATGGCTGTGTTAAATATGAAATAACTGTTGCATATGAGCGGCGTTTTGCCATCATACTTTCACCCACATTACCAATTGTATAGTAGTAAAAATGTGGAATTGTGCCAACCATTCTATCTGCCCAATCGTCGTTATCCAATGCAACTTGTTTTTGAGGCGTAAACTCTAAACTTCCGTGTGTTCCAAAGTGGATAAGTGCATCAGCTTTAAAATCATTTTGCACCCAAAGATATGAACCGATATAGGTATGTGGTGGTGGCATATCTGCACCGTGAACAATCGCAAACTCGTCATCACCAAGTGCAGCCATAGCTTGTGGAAGCAACACAATGTTTCCTAAATCTATGCGTGAAATTGCAACAAATTTTTCTCCATCTTTCTCCACATTCATATATGAACCAGGTGCTTCACCGTAAGTTTCAACTACAGATTGATAAGCTTCTTTTGTTAGCGATTTTTCTGCCCACAATTCATAATCTTCTTTTTTTATTAAATGTGGATTACCATTTTTAAAAAAATCATCAAATGCACCCTTCGCATAGGTTTCTAATACTGCACCTTGAGTCATTAATAGCTTCTCAAAAGCTTGAACGCTATTTGGTAGATTCTTAATTGTATAACCCTCTTTTTGTAGTCGTTTTAAAAAATTAAATAACGATGGAACAGTCTCTAAGCCTTGTGCTTCAAGAGCTTCTTGTCCAGGGCCTTTGAAATAGTAGATTGCTAATTTTTTATCTTTGTTGTTTAGCTCTTTTAAATTCAGAGTGTTCGCAACTATATCTGTGAAATCTGTTAGTCGTTCAGGAATTGCTTTGAAAAGGTAGATATTATCTTTGTTTTTCTCTTGTGCAACTAACGAATATGGATAAATTGCACCATCAATCTCTGGTATAACAACTGTTTGTCCCATAAATCCACCAAACATTCCCATTGGGTTTTTTCGCCAATCTTCTTCTAATTGTAGAATTGTTAAAGGTGCAAAAAGTGGAATGTTTTTACCTTTTAACCATTCAACAGCTCGGTCAGGATTGGAACCTAATAATCTACCACTTGGAAAGAATATGATAGCATCAGGATTTATATCTTCTAAAAATTCTAATCTCTTTTGATTAGTGGAAATTGGATAAACATTAAAATTTTTCTTCTGTAATGCTGAAATTAAACTATCAATATGTGCTTTATTTCCACTAAAAGGGTAGTGAATACCTGATAATACAGCTATTTTCTTAGCATCAGCTTGATATGCATTTATACTTTTAAGATACTCTTCAAAATCTGTAATACTTTTAAATGCAACATCTTCATCTATGTGAAAATAAGCATCTGTAATGTGTTCTGACGCAGGTTCTGGCTCTGTAGTAAAAAGCTTTTTGTTATTTATATCTTTTCGAATATAACGAGCCATATTTTGGTAATTTGTTTTATTACCATTGTTTAAATATTCTGCAATAGCTTTAGAATTCTCTTCAGATAAAGTGTTGAAGTTGTTAATAGGATTTGTAGCAGAGCGTGTATAAATTGGGACTTTATTCTCAATTAATTTTGTTATGAATGCTCTTTGATTTTCATCAATCTTTAAGCCCATTCCGAATATTAAAATAAAGTCATATTTCTCTAGTTTTTTGATGTTATCAATATGAACCTCTTCAAATTTAATGAACTTGTCACTGTTTGCCAGTGAAATATTTGAAAATTGAAATGTTTGAAAATTAACTAATGCAATTTTAGTTTTTGAAGCATATTTATTCCAAATAACTAGCGATGTTGCTATTAATATACCAATTATTATTACGAATAAATATTTTTGTTTTTTTGTAGTCATATTTTTCTGCTTGTTAATCTTATTGGTTTAAAATCTCCATTTTACCTCTGCATAAAAAGTTCTTCCTGGCGAAATACTTGAGTAAAAACTTGAGAATTTTGGTTTATAATCAAAAATATTATTTATGCCTGCATTTATTCTGAATTTCAATGGAAGTGATTGTGATACTGTTATTTTAAATATTGAATATGCGTCATATTTCACTCTGTATAACTCTCCATCATCACTTTCAAATTCTGTAGAAACATCATCAGAATCACCTCTTCCAAATATGTCCATATTGCTAAAATATTTCCCACTTACACTAACTGTAGGGTTATATTTTTTGAAAATATTTAAAGTTTGGTCAATTCTTCCCGTTGCAGTATGTGGTCTCACAACTGAGTTTTCACCTAAGTTATCATACACATAAGAATAGCCACCTTTAAATGTTGTGTTATCAGATATTCTTGTTGTTAAAGTTAACTCTGTACTTAAAACCTCGGCTTTACCAATATTAGCATAGATTACAGTGTCGTTATTTACCCACACACTGTTTACCATATCATCAATAAATGAATATTGCGCCATTGCTGTAAATACAGTTCTTCCTAAATCAACTTCTGCAGAAAGATTGAAATTGTTACTCCTTTCTGCTCTCATATCTCTGTTGCCAATAATTTGAAATCCACCTCCATCAGGATGAAACCAATCTGTATATAACTCTTTTAGTGTCGGAGATCTAAATCCACCGGAATAACCACCTCGCAGCGTGAGAATTGGTGTAGGCTTTATCATTGCAGAAAGGCGAGGGGTAAAGTGTCCCTTAAATTGTGAATGATAATCATATCTAGCACCTCCAACAAGTGTAATTTGCTTATTTATAACAACTTCTTGTTGTGCGTAAAGTGAATATGTTTGCGCAGATTTATTACTGTTATCACCATTACTTTCAAACATATGGGTCATTAAATTGTCTGAGAAATAATCTATTCCAGAAATTAAAGTATGCCCATTGTCCCAATTGTAATTGTATGTTGAAGCTACTCTTATGTGTCTGTTTTCATAGTTTTTCTCTTTTTCATTTAGTAATTTGTATGATATTAATTTATCATATCTATCATAGTTTGTTGAAAAAGAGATATTCTGTTTTTTATCAATTCTATATTCCCCTTTAATTCCTCCAGAATAATTGTGATAATCATCTGCAACCTTTGTTCCGCTTAACCCACCTGGATTTCTTTCTTTAAAGAAATAACCTCCTTTGATTTCGATATCTGTTTTTTTAGAAAGATTAATTCCAACTTTAGGAGTAATGCTATAATCTTTAAAGCCAGCTATGTAAGTTTCTTGCATAGCCATAACTTGCTCTCTGCCATTTTCAAAATGACGGGTTAGAGGTTCTGAATCTTTCAAAAGATATGGATCTATTGATTTTATTGAAGTAGTAAAGTTTGCATAACCCCACTTTTGATTAGAGCCTAAAGATATTCTGTAAGCTTGTTCGTTGTTGCTGCCGTTACGAATATTCGCACTTGCCTCAATTGCCTTTTGTGGTTTTTTAGATATAATATTTATTACGCCACCAACAGCATTTGACCCATAAAGAGACGAATTTGCTCCTTTAACAATTTCTACTCTTTTGATATTATCCATATCAATTCTATTGTAGTCGATATTGTCAAAAGTTTCGCCAGCCATTCTTTCGCCGTCGATTAGAAACAGAACATATTTACCACTAAAACCAAGCATATTAATGTTGGCAAAACCACCATTGTTTGTAAATTCAACTCCAGGTAATTCATATTCTAGCAAATCTTTAAAATTACAGATTTGCATTCTTTCAATAGATTTTGAAGATATAAGTTGCGTTTGAATAGGAACATCTTTTAATGTGCGCTCTGTACGTGTTCCAGTGACAACAACTTGTTCCAAGTCAATAGACTTTTCACATATTGGAATAACTAATTCGTTATCGTTATTGTTATTCAAATTTATTGAAACTTGCTTATCTTCATATCCCAATGCTGATACTGCAAGTATATAATTTCCCTCTTCGACATTTGTTAATATAAACTCACCATTTTCATTGGTCGTTGCTCCTTTGGTTGTGCCTAAAAGGCCAACATTTACTAAAAATAGTTCCTCTTTTGAACTACAGTCAATAATTTTTCCAACAATATGCACCTCTGAACTATAGAGTAGTACAGAAAATGTTAGAAATAGTATTGAAAGTAATGTCTTCATTTTATCAATTATGTTTAATTATTTGTGGGGTAGGGCGGTTTTGTTACTCTAAAAACTCATACTTAAAGCTAATTGCTCCATTTTTGTTTTTAGCATCTCGATTGTCATAGAATAAAGCTTTAACATATTTGCCATCCGCTGTTTTTATAACAAAAATCGATTTTGTTAAAGTATATACAGGTGGAGGTGTACTTGTATCAATAGTTAACCAAGATGTAAGTACTTGTGAAAAAGATTGCTCTTCCTCTTCTGGGCCAGAACCTGTGAAAGCGATTGTAACTATGCCAATCTCATCTTTTTTATATCCATCTTCAGGGATTGTGGTTACTTTATCCCAATCTTTTAGACCAGTATCGAGTGCTTCAGCTTTTCCAATGCCAGATGTGCCACCATTTGTACGAATGTCACCTCTATGGAAAGCGATATCCCAATCTAAACTGTTTGTGTAATCTTCTATTTCAACCACTTTCTCTTCAGAAAATGAGAAATAAACCCAATCTGTGTAAGATGATACATCTAGAAACTTTATGTCTTTAATTGGTGATTCTTTTTTGTCTTCATCTATTGATGAATCCACTTCATCCTTTTTACACGATGTAATTAATAGGACTGATAGGATAAATGTGATTAATACTCCTTTTTTCATTTCTTATTTAGATTAATTTAAAACAATAGTGCAAATCTATCGGTTTACTTTCTGCAAATCAATCACTACATATAGGTATTTTAATGCTTTAATTGTTAAAAATTGTTGCTTTAGTTTAATTTTGTTATATTATTGATGTTGATTTTAAATAAGTGTTAATATGAAAAAGATATATTTATTACTTGCTGATGGTTTTGAGGAAATAGAAGCTCTAACTCCTGTTGATGTGCTTAGAAGATTGGATTTAGATGTTTTTATGACCTCTATATCTGGTAAGTTGGAAGTGATTGGAGCACATAATATTGTTGTAAAATGTGATGTATTAATCGAAGATGTAAACTTTGATGATGCATCTATGATTATATTACCAGGAGGAATGCCAGGAACAACTAATCTGTTTGAAAATAAATTAGTTAAAGATGCAATTACTCTTTTAGATGGTAAAAGTTTACCTATAGCTGCTATTTGTGCTGCACCAATGATTTTAGGTGAAATGGGTCTTTTAGTTGGTAGAAAGGCTACAAGTTTTCCAGGATTTGAAAATCATCTAAAAGGGGCTGTAAAATCCGATAATCTGGTTGAGGTTGATGGTCATATAATTACTGCAAAAGGTATGGGTGCTGCAATGGACTTCTCTTTAGAAATTGTAAAATATTTATTGGGTGAAGAAAAAATGAATGAAATTGGAAAAGCTATGATTGTTGAGAAATATCTGTAATTAAATACTAGATCATAATTTAGAAGATTGTGCAATTTGCCAATAATCTAAATTATGATTTAGGTTTTTGTAGTTAAAATGTTTTTATTCCAATAACCAATCATATATATTTATAATAGGTATTCCATCTATCTCAGCAAGTTCTTCGTAGCTTTGAGTTATTATTATTTTTTTATGATTATCGGGTATTTTTAATAAATTATCAGATTCACGAGAGCTATTTCTTGGTAATTCTAAAGCAACTTGTATATAAACCAGCTCGTCCATTCTCTTTGCTATGAAGTCAATTTCCTTGTCGTTATATCTTGCTACATCAACAGTATAGCCTCTTCTTAACAATTCTAAATAAACAACATTTTCTAATTCGTGTCCCCAATTACCAGTTTTCTTTCTCAAAATTTGATGAACTAATCCCAAATCAACCATATAATATTTTGATTGACCGCGTAAATATTCTTTCCCTCGTATGTCATATCGTTTGGCTTCATAAAATAAAAATGCATCCTTAAATAGCTGAATATATTTGCTTACAGTGGGTATGGTTATTTTATATCCATTAGAATTTAGTGTGTTAGTGATATTTGTTGCACTTGTGATATTCCCAACATTATCAGCCATAAAAGTAGCTACCATTTCGACCAACCCTGGTTCTCTCAATCCACCACGATATCCGATGTCATTTAATATAATTGTATCTATAATTCCAGAAAGTATTGAATCTTTTAAGTTTTTGTCAGCCAACACAACTGCAGGAAATCCGCCATATCTCATATATTCCTTATATAATGTTGGGATTTTTTTATAATCATCTTTTTCTACCCCTTTTGCAGTTATAAATTCTTTAAAAGAAAAAGGATAACATTTTATCTCAATATATCTCCCTGATAGTAATGTAGATAGTTGTCCAGAAAGCATATAGGCATTACTTCCCGTTATGGTTATATCTGCATCAAAGTTTAACCTAAAACTGTTTATTACTTTTTCCCAATCTGTTACGAGCTGTATTTCGTCAAATAAAAAATAGACTTTCTTATCCTTTGATGCTTTTTCATTTATATAGTCAAAAAATGTATCTGCACTTAATAATTCGCGATTGTTATAATCTTCAAATGAAAGATATATTATTTGCTTTTCAGAAATACTATTACTTTTTAAATACTCTTTGTATAGCATTAATAATGTGCTTTTACCGCATCTACGTACGCCTGTAATTACTTTTATAAATTCACTATCTTTAAAATCAATAATTGATTTTAATAAAGAGTCTCTATCTTGTGTTTTTGAAATCATAATTTATAAACCTACAGTTTTTATCAAATGTATAAATTATAATTTAGGAAATCAATTATTTTATCAATAATATAAATTATGATTTAGGTTTTCTCGATTTTGTTAATTGTCTAAACTATGATTTAGATTGTTTGCTTATTAGTAAAATCTTTTCACATCAATTTCTTCTAAAATTTCTTCATTATAAAGAATGTAATTTGTCAGGCTTTTAGCGCAATATGGTGCAATCATTATACCTTTAGCACCTAACCCGTTTAGAATATATAGATTCTTAAACTCATTATGCTGCCCAATAATTGGTCTTCTATCCTTTGATGATGGACGAATTCCTGCAATATGGTCAATTACTTTTGGCGTTTCCTTTATATATACTTTTATCCGTTGTAAGAGTTCTTCCTTTGCTGTTTCATTTGGTTCAAATGTCAAGTTTTTCCAATTATAAGTTGAACCTAATTTGTATGTGCCGTCGTGGAAAGGTAGCAAGAAGAAATTCTTATTTATTGTTTTTGGATAGTTATACTCTTCGAATTTAAGAGTAAGAGTATCACCATTTACTGGTTTTAAAGGTATAAACGAAAAGTAAGGATTCTGCTCAACATAATGACCTTCACAAAATATAGCTTTGTCGTAATAGGTATTCTTATATTTTACTCCTTCATTGCTATGTGTAAACTCTTTAAAATTAAATTCTTCTGAAATATAATGGTGTTTATTTGTTATAAACTTTTTTACAGCTTCTAAGAATTTTGCCGTGTCAACATAGCCAGTATGTTTTATTGTTGCTGCTTGATAAGTTATATTATCAATTTCTATTTCAGAAATCTTGTTTTCAATAAAATCAGATAGTTTTCCTTCTTTAATTTTACTCTGCCATAAAGTTAATTCATCATCAGATTCAATGATTTTGGAATTTTTAAGAGGATAAAAGAATTTTTTATTTGTTAATTGCTCAAGTTTTGGATAAACCTCTTCTAATATGGGAATAAGCTCTTCAGCTTTCCAACTTAATAATATTCGTTTAAATACTAGAGGGTTATATAATCCTGCTGCAACTAATGTAGAACTTTGCATCTCAGGCTTATTGTCAACTACAGTTATTTTGCATCCTTCATTGTGTAACTGCATTGCCAAGTGTGAGCCTGCAACTCCTTGACCGATTATTAGTATATTTTTCATTTAATAATAGCTTATTTAAAGCTATAACTTGCCAAAGATTATTTTGTTTATATAAAATATAAAACAAGGTCTAAAAATTTCGCATAATTAATATTTTTAACACTTTTTCGACCTTTTTGTTTTTAAGTTAAACAACTGTAGGATATTTTTTCGTCTTTTTAATTTGTTTGTAATTAGGGCTTTAGGTGTTTTGTTGTATTAATGTAAACATAAGATTATAACCAAAGTGAAGAAAGTCCGTAATCGATTTTATACAAAAATTTTATTATATGAAAGTTGTTAGATATCTTTTTATCTTATCAATCTGTTTTGCATTTTCTACATTTTATGCACAACAGGTTATCAATGCTTCTGGTGGAAAATTGGCGGGCACTGAAGGTGAAGTTAGTTATTCCATAGGTGGAGTGGTTTATAGTTCTTACAGTGGAAATGGTGTAACTATGATCGAAGGTGTTCAATTACCTTATGAGATTGTTGTATCAACTGCTATCGGTGCAGTTGAGTCTATTGATTTGAAGGTAGATATAGCACCAAATCCTACTGTTGGTGATTTAATTCTAACAGTTAAGAATAGTGATGTTCTCCCTTTGAATTTTGTTTTAAGTGATGCTCAAGGACGTCTTTTAGAAAAAGGAGTAGTCTCTTCGGAGCGTCATCATTTATCATTGAAAACTGTTCAAAATGGAGTTTGTTTTCTTCGAGTATCGAATGAGACAGAAACAGTTGTAAAAACATTTAAAATTCTAAAACGAAAGTAATCTTTAAAATCATTTTTTATTAAAATAGGTCATTATGAAAAATATATTTAATTTAGGTTATCTAGCTAATTTAGGGAAAAACGTGTCACAAGTTATTGTTATTTTCTCTTTTATATTTATT
>CAZHHH010000079.1:0-13935 GCA_964532085.1 uncultured Marinilabiliaceae bacterium | reverse complement strand
TAAAACTGGTAAAGATGAAACAGATACTTTTAAGCTATATCGAAGATAAAAAATTCGACCTCAGGACAAATCTAATTTTTGAGGGAAAACCAAATCCCATTATCACAATATCACGTGATCATGGCTGTAATGCTCCTAAAATAGCTAATATACTAAGTGAGAAAATGTCAAAACTTGATATTGATAAATCTTGGAGTTGGATTAGTAAAGATATTATTGCTAAAGCTGCTAAAGAGCTTAAATTATCAGAAGAATTAATTAATGATTTAACCAAATACAAAGAGCGTAGTTTTATTGAAAAAACAATTCTATTTTTTTCAAATGATTTTTATCCAAGTGATGTAAAAATTAAAAACACAATAGCTAAACTAATATATCTAACTGCGCAAAAAGGTAACATTATAATTGTAGGAAGAGCTTCTGAGTATATTACTAGAAACTTCAAAAACTCGCTACATATAAAACTTTCTGCACCATTGGATTGGCGCATTAATAAATTAAGTAAAAAAGATAAAATTCATCAATCAGAAGCAAGAAAAATTATATTAGAGATGGATAAAAGGCGAAGAGATTTTAAATATTTTTTTGATAAAAATTATGATAAATCTCAATATATTGATGTAAATTTCAATTGCTCTAAATTATCTTGCACAGAGATAGCAGAAACAATAGTTCAACTGGCAAAATCGAAAAAAATGTTATAAAATAAAGACTACCCCTATTAGAGTAGCCTTTATTATAAATCATTTAAACTGAAATTACTCTTCAGTTTCTTCAGCATCTTGTTCTTCAGCATCAAAAACCTCTTCTGTTTCTACTGCGTCAGTAACATCTTCGGCTACTTCCTCAATAGCTTCAACTTCATTTTCAATGATTTCTTCTGCTTTTTCAGCAGGTTTATTAGCTGTACCGCTACCAGCGCATCCTACAAACAGGAATGATACTAAAGCAAATAATAATAATAAATTTTTCATAAATAAATAATTTGATTAAATGAATAGTAGGACAATTAATATTTTCTCAGCAGACTTATAATTATTTAACAATAATTACAAACTATATATTAAATTTCTGGTTTAAAATATCCCAAATCATCAATTGAGAAATTAGAAATATACTCAGCTCTTGCTCTATTTTCAGAACGCCCCATACGTATAAATATCTCTGCAGAACGTCTATACCTCTCATCTCTCTCTGTGTCAAGTAGAAGTAAATACCCCATAATAATATGGCCAGCCATCTCAACTAATCTTCTTGCATGAAAATCTAAGTATTCATTATCTTTCACTTTCACAACTTGATTAACTGCTTTTTCATACTCTTCAGTCATTCCAATTAGAGTTCTTCTATATGAATGTAATTCTGGTTTTAGAGTCATCTCTTCAAACTCTCTAATTCTATTTAAGAATCCACCAGTTGTAACACCTCTAATTGCAGCAACTACCTGAAGTTGAGTTGTTCCCTCATAGATAGTTGTAATTCTTGCATCACGATAGATTCTCTCAATTGGATAATCTTTCATAAATCCACTTCCACCATGAATTTGCAAAGAATCATACGCTATTTGATTGGAATATTCACTTGTCATACCTTTCAACAAAGGTGTAAAAAAGTCTGCCAATCTTTGATAATATCTCATATCATTTCGCTCCTCTTTTGTTAGCTGTCTTTCATTTCCAATATGCATATATGCCTTATAAACATCTACATATCTTGAAGTTTCGTATAACAAAGTTCTTGAAGCATCAAGCTTTGCTTTCATCATAGCAAGCAACTCATAAACAGCTGGAAATTCAATTATAGCTTTTCCGAACTGCTTTCTTTCATTAGCATAATCAACAGCTTCTCTATAGGCAGCTTCAGAAAGTCCAACAGACTGTGCACCAATTCCTAAACGAGCACCATTCATAAGAGCCATAACGTACTTGATAAGTCCTAATCTCCTATCTCCTACCAATTCGGCAGGTGCATTTTTAAATACTAGCTCACAAGTTGGTGAACCAATAATTCCCATTTTATTCTCAAGTCGTCTTATTATTACAGACTTGTGATTTCTATCATAGATAAACATTGATAAACCACGACCATCAGAAGTTCCCTCTTCACTTCTAGCAAGCACTAATGAAATATGAGCATCTCCATTGGTAATAAATCTCTTAACACCATTTAGATACCATTTTCCATTCTCTTCGTTTAGAGTAGCCTTTAATTGAACAGCTTGCAAGTCTGACCCTGCATCTGGCTCAGTTAAGTCCATAGCTGCAGTTTCGCCGTTAGCTATACGTGGTAAAAATCTAGCTTTTTGATCTTCAGATGCAAACTCGTTAATTGTTTCAGCACAATCTTGCAAACCCCAAATGTTAACAAAACCAGCATCTGCACGTGAGACAATATCAGCCGCCATTATATATGGAACGATTGAAAAATTTAGCCCCTCATACTTTCTTGGCAGAGTCATACCCATTAAACCAGCTTTAACTAAAGCGTCTATATTTTCTTGAGTACCTTTGGCATATACCACCTCATTATCAACAATAGTTGGACCTTCAACATCAACACTTTCAGCATTTGGCGCAACTATATCACCACAAATTTCACCCACAATTTCAAGCACTTTTTCGTAACTATCCATTGCATCTTCAAAATCTACTGGTGCATATTCATATTTATCTTTATCTTCAAAATTACGCTCTTTAAGAGCAACAATTTTCTTCATTAGCGGATGTTGCAAATGAAATAGAAGATCTTCATTATCTGTGAAAAAATTTGCCATTTTTTTATATTATAATATAATCCATACGGATTAAATGGTAAAACAATTTTATAAACTCTATTTACTGTTCTTTTGATAATATTTTATCATTTTTGGGATAACCTCAGCTGCATCTCCATTAATAACATAATCAGCTATTCTATTAATAGGTGCATTTTTATCCGTATTAACAGCTATTATCATTGCAGACTCTTCCATTCCGGCAGTATGCTGTATCTGTCCTGAAATTCCACAAGCGATGTATAACTTAGGTCTAACAGTAACTCCTGTTTGCCCAATTTGTCTATTGGCATCAGCATATCCAGCATCAATTGCTGCCCTTGAAGCACCAACTTCGCCGCCTAATAAGTCAGCCAACTCATACAGTAAGTCAAAGTTATCTTTAGAGCCCATTCCATAGCCACCTGCAACAATTATTGAAGAGTTGGTAATATTTACTCTATTTTTTTCAATATGTCGCTCGATAATTTTAACTACGGTATCCTCAGGTTTGATATATTTATTTACATCGATATTGTTAACCTCTCCTTTATGGTTCACATCGTAAACTTCTTTTTTCATAACCCCCTCACGAACAGTAGCCATTTGAGGACGACAGTCAGGATTTATAATTGTAGCAACGATATTACCTCCAAAGGCTGGTCTAATTTGATATAATAAATCTTTATAAACCTTGCCAGATCTTCTTTCTTCGTGGTCTCCAATTTCCAATGCAGTACAGTCAGCTGTTAATCCGCTATTTAGGGCTGATGAAACACGAGGTCCTAAATCACGCCCCATTGTTGTTGCACCTAAAAGTCCAATTTGCGGTTTCACCTCCTCAAAAAGTCCAGTTATTACAGCCGTGTGAGGTAAAGTTGTGTATGGTGCTAATCTAGCATCATCACCAATATGAATCACATCTGCACCGTAAGGCAGAATCTGTTTTTCAATATCTTTTAATTTATGCCCTAATACTACAGCTTCTAATTTACATTTTAAGCTATTTGCTAAGGAACGACCTTTTGTAAGTAATTCAAGACTTACATCGGCAACTTTTCCTTCATCTATTTCGCATATTACAAAAACGCTATTCATAATTTCTTCTTTTTTAAAAATGTAGATAAATCAATTATTAACCTATTGTGTGATTAAGAATAAGCTCTTGAATCATCTCTTCAATATCTTCGTCAGACGAAGTTAAAAGCTTAGATTCTTTTGCTTGAAACACTACATTTTCAATAGATTTCACTTTTGTGGGAGACCCTTTTAAACCTAATAATTCTGGTTTTGTCTCTACATCATTAACACCCCACTCTTGTATATTTAGATAAGTTCTTTCTTGACTTAAAGTCAAGTAATCATCAGCTTGTGTTTGACACTCTGTCAATGTTCTAGCGTGTTTATACTTCATCAATAATTTTGCAGAACGAGGGCGACACGGTGCAGCCGAGCCATTTACAGTAACCACGCAAGGCATTGGCACTTCAACCAACTCTACACCACGCTCTAACCTGCGTCTAATCTTCATTTTACCTTTGTCGGCACTTAAAATCTCCTCAGCATAAGTTATTTGTGGAATATTTAACTTATCTGCAACTTGAGGTCCAACTTGAGCTGTGTCACCATCAATAGCTTGACGACCAGCTAAAATCAGATCATACTCTTTAATCTTTTTAATAGCACAAGAAAGTGCATAAGAAGTTGCCAATGTATCAGAACCAGCAAATGCTCTATCGGTTAATAAATAACCTTCATCAGCACCTCTAAAAAGGCCCTCTCTTATAATATCAGCAGCACGACTTGGCCCCATAGTTAGAAGAGTTACAGTGCTACCTTTATACTTGTCTTTTAATCGTAAAGCTTGCTCTAATGCATTCAAATCCTCAGGATTAAAAATTGCAGGAAGAGCAGCACGATTTACTGTTCCGTCAGCTTTCATTGCGTCCTTACCAACATTGCGTGTGTCAGGGACCTGTTTAGCTAAAACTATAATTCGTAAACTCATAAATTAATTATATTAAATTGTATTATTTTAATTTTAATAAACAAATATAATAAAACAGATGCGGTGAACAACACTGAAATAAAGAGTTCTATGTCCTAATAACCTAATAAAGAATTATTTAAATCATAAAAATAAGCGTACAAACCACAATAACACAAGCATTCATAAAAAAGTTGAAATATCTCAAGTTATGTTTTTACTGAAAAAAAGTAATTAATTTATAATAATTCTAAATTGATTTGAATATAATTCCAAAGTGGTAAAAAACTTTTTGAAAATAAATTTGTTTTTATTTAAAGCATAATTTATTATGAAAAGAAAGAAATATAACAAATTAACACCCTTTGAAGAGTCAATAATAATATATAAAGGTACAGAACGGCCTTTTACAGGAGAATTTAATCTACACGATGAGGAGGGAACATATTTGTGTAAACAATGTAATACGCCTCTATTTAACTCTTCTGACAAATTTGATGCACGATGTGGTTGGCCCTCTTTTGATGATGAAGTTGAATCCAACGTCAAAGAACAACCAGATGCTGATGGCATTAGAACAGAAATAGTTTGCAAAAATTGCGATGCACACTTAGGCCATGTTTTTTATGGTGAAAAATTTACAGAAAAAAACAAAAGACATTGTGTCAATAGTATATCTTTGCTGTTTGAAAAGAGCAAATGATGACTAAAAGTGTAAATTTATTTATTCCTTGTTTTATAAATCAGTTATTTCCTTCTGTAGGTTGGGATACTATAAAAATTTTAGAAAAAGCTGGTGTAAAAGTTGAGTTTAATCCAGAACAAACTTGTTGCGGACAACCACATTTTAACAGTGGTTATTGGAAAGATTCTGCAAAAATGGCTGAGGAATTTATCAAGTTATATTCTAACAATTTGCCGATAATAATCCCATCTGCATCTTGTGCTGGATATATTATAAAGCATTATGAAAAACATTTTGAAAACAATCAAGAAAAACTTGATGCTTTTTCAGAAATAAAAAGTAACATAATAGAATTAACCGATTATTTAGTAAATTATCTGAGATTCACAGATTTTGGAGCATCTTTTCCACATAGAATAACCTATCACGATAGTTGCTCTGCATTGAGAGAATATGGTATTGAAAAAGAGCCTCGTACACTTTTAAACAAAGTTAAAAATCTGACTTTAACCGAGATGAACGAAAGAGATGTATGTTGTGGCTTTGGTGGTACTTTTATGACTAAATTTATACCCATTTCAACAGCTATGGTTCAACAAAAAGTAGAAAACGCATTGCAAACTGGAGCAGAATATATTGTAAGTTCAGAGGCTTCGTGTCTTATAAATATTAATAGCTATATTGAAAAAAATAATATCCCCATAAAAACAGCACACATAGCAACTGTTTTAGCTTCTTTTTAATCAAGCACAAATCCTAATCTATCTTCAATTTCATTAGGTGTCAAATAAATTGTCCTTTTAAAATCTTTATAATCCTCAGTTGCTTCAGAATGATTTAATACGTAATCTGACCAGCTGTGTAGATATTCACCTAATCCAATATCAATTACCATTTGGTCAATTTCAGATTCGTATTTAGCTTTTCCTTTTAAATATAAATATTGAATACCTCGTTTAAGAACGCCCCAAAAACTTCGCTCAGAAAAATCAACTATATGCATCATTTCGTGCGCAAGCAATCCTATTCGAGCATCTTCTGGCACATCTTTATAAAATACACTTTCTCCTTTTTCAGAATTATTTATTCTTAAAATATATTTTCTATTCTCCCTTTTATTAAAAATGAGCGAGAAAATAGTAGGTCTCACATTCATTGTGGTTTTAATACTACTATTTTTCACAATTATTTTCTCATCTTCAATTTCTGGAAAAGCTTCTGCAACAACTGTTAGAATCTCTTGAATAGAATCTGGCATAAACCAGTTTTCAACCTTCTCATATTTTTCAACAATAGCATCATCCATGTCAGGATTTACAATAAATCCTAAAGTGATAGATATAAATATTAAAATAAAAAAATAAAAAATCTTTGATCTTCTCCTCACGCCTACTCCCTCATTTGTAAATTATGTAATTTATGATATATTCCTTCTTTTTTTATCAACTCCTCATGAGTTCCTGTCTCCACTACCTCTCCATTATCAAAAACACATATTGTATCAGCATTTCTAATGGTAGAAAGTCTGTGTGCAATAATTATAGAAGTTCGGTTTGACATTAAGTTCTCTATTGCTTGCTGAACCAACAATTCTGATTCAGTATCTAATGCCGAAGTTGCTTCATCAAGAATTAAAATTGGTGGATTTTTAAGTACGGCTCTTGCAATACTAATTCTTTGTCTTTGTCCGCCTGATAATTTACTTCCTCTATCACCAACAACTGTTTGATATCCATTTTCTGCTTCAAGAATAAAATCGTGTGCATTAGCAACCTTTGCTGCATTTATAACCTCTTCTTCTGTAGCATTTTCAACACCAAAAGTTATATTATTATAGATAGTATCATTAAAAAGTATTGCATCTTGATTCACATTGCCCATTAATCCACGTAAATCGTACAATTTCAACTCTCTAATATCTTTACCATCAATTAATATTTCACCACCAATAACATCATAAAAACGTGGCAACAAATCTACAAAAGTTGATTTTCCACTACCCGACTGACCAACAAGAGCAACTGTTTTACCTTTATCTATCTTAACACTCACGTTTTTCAGAACTGGTCTTTCGCCATAAGCAAAAGTTACATTTTTATATTCAACACCAGTTGTTAGCTCGGTAATACTTTTAGGATTTTCCACCTCTCTAATTGAGATGTCTGCTTGCAGAATCTTATCAATCCTCTCATAAGCTGCTAATCCTTTTTGTATATTAAAAAAGCCTTGCGAAAATTGTTTTGCAGGATTTATTATCAAATAAAATATACCAATATATGCTAAAAATGCTGCTGGTGCTAAAGTACTTCCCTCACTTAAGATAAGAATTCCACCAAACCAGACAACAGTTACAATTACTATTGTACCAAGAAATTCACTAACAGGATGTGCTAATTCACGTCTTCGCATCAAGCGATTCATTATATTTTTATAATCTTCAACCTCCTCATCATATCTTTTCTCCATTTTTGACTCAGCATTGAAAGCCTTGATAATTCTCAGACCTGACAAAGTTTCTTCAAGAATACCCAATATGAAACCCATCTTAATTTGTCCTTTCATTGATCTCTTTTTTAAACTCCGACCAATTCTACCAACAACAGTGCCTGCAAGTGGCAGCATAATCAACACAAAGAGAGTTAGCTGAACGCTAAAAATCATCATAGTGATGAGATAGACTAAAATGAGAATAGGATTTTTTAATACTAAATCTAAAGAGGACATAATAGAATTTTCCACCTCTTGCACATCGCCAGTAGAGCGCGAAATAATATCTCCTTTTCGCTCTTCGCTAAAGAATGATAGCGGCAATCTTAAGATTTTATCATATATTTTATGACGCAAATCTTTAACAACGCCATTTCTAACACCAATACTTGTATATCCTGCTAAAAAAGCTGTACCTGTTTTTAGGAAAGTACCTACAACTAAGAATAGCCCAACAAAAAGCAAGGACCATCCAGGACCATAAACATCCTTAAAATAAGTCACATAGTAATATAAATTATTTAAAATTGCATTAAAATTGAGCGAGAAAGGCTCTAATGTGTAAACCTCCTTGTTTTGCATCAAAATTATTTCCAGCATTGGTATCATCATTGCAATTGAAAAAACCGCAAAAAGTGCTGATAGTAAGTTAAATATGAAATTTAATATTAATTGAAGCTTATACGGTTTAAGGAAGTTCCAAGCTATTTTAAAAAAACCTTTCATTATCAATAAATTAATGTAATAAAACAAACTTTCATCTTGCTTCAAAAAGTAAGCCAAGAAGAAAACTTGTTATAAATAATATTTTCTAGAAAAATCTAACGCCAGTATAATTTTGCGGTGTGATTTTTTTCAACTCTTCTTTCACCTCATCACTAACATCAAGGGTGTCAACAAACTCAGCTATTGATCCTTTAGTAATTGCTGTATTAGTTCTAGTTAACTCTTTTAAAGCTTCATACGGATTTGGATATCCTTCACGTCTTAAAATAGTTTGAATTCCTTCTGCCACAACACTCCAATTATCTTCTAAATCTTGATTTAAAGCCTCTTCGTTTAAAAGTAGTTTGTCTAATCCTCTTAAAATTGAGCGTAACGAAATTACAGAATGACTTAATGGCACACCAACATTTCTAAGCACAGTACTATCTGTTAAATCTCGTTGCAAACGTGAAATTGGCAGTTTGTTTGAAAGATGTTCTAAAATTGCAGTTGAAATGCCTAAATTTCCTTCTGCATTTTCAAAATCAATAGGGTTAACTTTATGTGGCATAGCACTTGAACCGACTTCCCCTTTTTTAATTTTTTGCTTGAAATACTCCATCATCACATAAGTCCAAACATCTCGACTTAAGTCAATTAAGATGGTATTTATTCTTTTTATATTATCAAAAAGAGTTGCCAAAAAGTCATAATTACTTATTTGAGTTGTTATCTCCTCTCTTTGTAATTTTAAATTTTCTTGCAAAAATTTATTTCCAAACTCAATCCAATTAACCTCTGGATAAGCAACATTATGAGCATTAAAATTACCAGTTGCACCTCCAAATTTACCAGTATGTGGAACAGCTTTTAGCAACTCATATTGTTTTTTAAGTCGGTTTACAAAAACCATAAACTCTTTACCAAGAAGAGTTGGTGACGCAGGTTGTCCGTGAGTTTTTGCTAACATTGGAATATCTTTCCACTCATTTGCTAAACTTTCAAGTTTTCCGATAACCTCTTCTAGAAGAGGATAATAAACTTGCTCAACACCATCTCTTAACGAAGCTGGCACCGATGTATTATTTATATCTTGTGAAGTAAGTCCAAAATGGATAAACTCTTGATATTTCTCTATTCCTAAATTTTTGAAGACATCTTTTATGTAATATTCAACAGCTTTTACATCGTGATTAGTAACAGCCTCAATCTTTTTAACCTTTTCGGCCTCTTGAACATTAAAGTTTGTATATATCTCTCTCAAATCAGCAAACTTTGATTTATCAAAATCGGCAAGCTGAGGCAGTGGAATCTCACAAAGAGCAATAAAATACTCTATCTCCACCATAATTCTATACTTTATAAGTCCATATTCTGAGAAATATTGTCCAAACTTATCAACTGATTTTCTATATCGGCCATCAATTGGCGAAATTGCTGTTAAATAATTTAATTCTTGCATATCTGTCAATTATTTTAAAAATAAGAAAGCTCAAATTTAAGAAAAAAGATGCTACGATTAAAATAATTAAATTTCATTATGAAAAAATGATTACATTTGAGTAGAAATATCATTTTATTACTATGAAAAAAACGTTTTATTTAACAATTGTTCTGTTTTTGCTCACTTCATTTAACAATACTTTTGGTGCTGCAAGTGATTCTTCAACTATTTATCGTATTCCTATATTTGATGAAATAAATAGTACCACGTGGCTATATATTCAACGAGGTTTTGAGGAAGCTATTAACGAAGATGCCGATATAATTGTTATTCACCTTAACACATACGGCGGTGAAGTTGTATATGCAGACAGTATTCGCACAAAAATTTTAAACAGTTCTATCCCTGTTCACGTTTTTATTGACAATAATGCCGCAAGTGCTGGTGCATTAATTTCTATAGCTTGTGAAAAAATATTTATGCGCAAAGGTGCAAATATTGGTGCAGCAACAGTTGTAAACCAGACAGGCGAAGAGATGCCAGACAAATATCAAAGCTATATGCGTTCTACAATCCGAGCAACGGCAGAGGCTCACGGAAAAGATACAACTATTGTTGGTAATGACACCATAACAAAGTGGAAGCGTGACCCAAAAATTGCTGAAGCAATGGTTGATCAGCGCGTTGTCATACCTGGGTTGGTTGATTCTACACAAGTTTTAACTTTCACAACATTTGAGGCTATAGATTATGGATATTGTGATGGAATTGCATCAAATATGGATGATATCGCAACAAATTTAGAAATATCAAACTATAAAATCATTTCATTCCAACCCACAGTATATGACAACATTAAAGGCTTTTTAAACAGCTCTTTTTTTAGAGCAATATTGATACTTGTAATAATTGGAGGCATTTATTTTGAATTACAAACTCCAGGAGTTGGATTTCCAATTTTGGCAGCGGCTATTGCAGCAATCTTATATTTTGCTCCGCTTTATATTGATGGATTAGCTGAATATTGGGAAATCATAGTTTTTATAATAGGTGTAGGACTTTTGCTAGCTGAAATATTCATAATTCCAGGTTTTGGTATAGCTGGTATAAGTGGAATTATATTAATTATTGTGGGATTAACGCTCAGTATGATAGATAATGTTGCCTTTAATTTTGAAAATGTTCATAGTTCAGACTTTATTAAAGCTTTGCTAACTGTATTTATCGGAACTGGCGGTGGATTTATTGGTGTAATATTCTTATCATCAACAATTTTAAAATCCAAGAGAGGTCTGTTTTCTAAAGTAGCATTAAGCACATCGCAAGAAGTAGAAGCTGGGTATATAAGTGTTGATTCTTCACTCTCTGCATTAGTTGGAAAGAGAGGCACGGCATCAACAGATTTGAGGCCTTCTGGCAAAGTTATTATTGACGATGAGTACTATGATGCAAGAGCTAATGAGGGTTTTATCGAGCGCAATTCTGATGTTAAAGTTATTTCATACTCTTCTGGTCAATTAAATGTGCGAAAAGTGACAAAATAATGAAACGATTTTAAAAAACAGTACGTAAAAATTGATTCAAGTTTTTCAAGTGAAAAAATATCGATTTTTCAATAGAAAAATTTGCAATTAAAATTTAAAAATTACTATTTTTCGAAAAATTAAATTACTCAATTATTAACTTAAAAGAGAAACTTAAAAATGAAAGAGAAAAAGCTTCCCAAGAACAATACTGGCAACTTTAAGCAAGATGAGGGTGAAGTAAAAAAACCAGCAGGAAAGCTTTCGCAAAGTAAAAGAGCGAAAAAACCTTCAATCTATGATGATTTCGATGATATAGAAGATTTTATCGATTATCAGCCAGATGATAACATTTTAGACTACTACGATGATGACGATGATAATTTTTATTAAAATATGAGATGTAGAGTTTAAAAAAAGGCACTTATTGGTGCCTTTTCTCTTTTTATTTTATCTCAAAATCAAACATTTCTCTATTCTCAATATATCCCTTTAGTCTATCTCCTATTTTTACCTCTCCCACTCCAGCTGGCGTTCCAGTATATATTAAATCTCCAATTTTCAAAGTAAAAAATTTTGATACATAAGATACAATTTCATCAATGGATGATATCATATCTGAACTAGTCCCTTGCTGTTTTACCTCATTGTTTAGTAATAATGAGAAATTAATGTTTCCTAGATTTTCAAAATCAGTTTTTGGCAAAAAATCAGAAATAACAGCAGAGTTATCAAAACCTTTAGCTAGCTCCCACGGCAACCCTTTTTCACGCAATTCGTCTTGTAAATCTCTTGCAGTGAAATCAACTCCCAGACCTATCTCTTCGTAATATCTATTAGCAAATTTAGGTTCAATATTTTTACCCATTTTACTAATCTTAATTACTAGCTCCACTTCATAATGAAAAGATTTTGCAAAATCTGGCAAATAAAAAGGTTTATTTTCACGCAAAAGAGCTGTATCAGGCTTCATAAAAATAATAGGCTCAGCTGGCAAAGGGTTTTTCAACTCCTTCGCATGCTCCTCATAATTTCTTCCTACACAAATTATCTTCATTCAATTATAACTATTTATTAAATGAACGTAACTTTATTTTTGTTAAAACATTCTTTGTATACAATGGAAAATCTCCATTCATCATCCAACCATAATATCCAGGATCTTTATCTAAAACATCAACTACTTTGACATTTTTATATTTTCCAAAATTAAATACCTCTTCATCATTTTCATTGTAAACTATGCGACCAGCAAAATCGACATTACGACCAAAAGAAGAAAACTCAGATAGGAACTTAATATCATTTTCTAGCTCATCATATCTCTGAATTTGCGCTTTTAACACTTCATAAGTAGCAATAGTATCTGCCTCAGCACTATGTGCATCAGTTAAATCTTTATCACAATAGAATTTATATGCAGCTTCAAGAGTACGTTTCTCCATTTTATGGAAAATATTCTGAACATCAACAAGATGTCTTTTGCTCATATCAATATCTACATCAGCTCTTAAAAACTCTTCAGCTAAAAGGGGAACATCAAATTTATTGGAGTTATAACCACCAATATCACACCCCTCCATAAATTTTGCTATATCTTTTGCTACCTCTTTAAAAGTTGGAGAATCTTTTACGTCCTCATTGTAAATCCCATGTATTTCTGATGCTTGAAGAGGTATAGGAATCGTAGGGTTGACTCGATGTGTCCTTATTTCCTCAACACCATTAACATCTACTTTAAGAATTGCTATTTCAACGATTCGATCTTTGGCAATATTAATACCGGTTGTTTCTAAGTCAAAAAATACGATGGGATTTTTTAGATTTAATTGCATTACATTTATTTTAAATTTTTGAGATATTAATCTCTTTTCTTAATTTTATATAATGCAAATATAATTATTCAGTTCATAATTAAGAAAATAAAAATAGTTAATAACAAAGAAGAGAATTTTCAAAAAGATTATATCTTTACATATCAAATTATTTCAGTTTTTTTAATTAAATATTGATAAAATGAATTCCCTTATTCAATTAGACAAAGAAATACTCCTATATTTAAACAGTTTTGGAGCTCCAGTTTGGGACTATTTTTTTTGGTTCTTTTCTGGCACATTAGTATGGATTCCACTATATGCTTCACTTTTGTATCTTATAATTAAAAAAACACAACTGAATAGCTTATGGATTATTTTAGCTATAACCTTAACCATTGTTTTATGCGATCAAATCTCAAGCGGACTATTTAAACCACTTTTTGAACGATTAAGACCATCTCATGATTATGAAATTGGAAATAAAGTTATTGAAGTCAGTAGATAATTTCATATCTTTGTTTCGTTATTAATCAAT
>CAZHHH010000078.1:0-13966 GCA_964532085.1 uncultured Marinilabiliaceae bacterium | reverse complement strand
ATCCTTTAAGTGATGAGGCAAAGATTGTTCCTGACAGACTACAAGAGATAGAATTTAAAATTGCTGAGATAAAACGAAAAGAAGAGGAAGAAATTAGGGCTAAAGAAGAGGCACGAAAGCCACCTTTAAAATTAGTTAAAACATATTTAAGACTTAATAGTATTAGTAATCCAGAGGCATATATCGTTGTAGAAAATGTTTCTAAGAAGACTGTGGATGCTTTTACTGTAGGATTTTATTGTTATGATAGGTATGATAAGCCTGTTAATCATTATCTTTATAGCACAAATAGATATGGAGGATTATCACAGAATACAATAGGACCTGGTAAAACATTTGGATATAATAATTATTGGACATTGCATGGTCATGAAAATACTGCAAAGATAAAAGCAGTTTTAGAAAGTGTTCATATGACAGATGGTACAGTTTGGAAACCTGAATATGACCAAGAAGTATCTATTGAAGGAACTTTAAATAGATAAATAAATATATGTATTAGGATAAATTATAGAGGGTCTGAGGAAGAGTTCACGATTAGTTCACCAAAAGAAAGAATTAGTAATGTATAATTTAAAGTGGGAACTTAAATAAGTCCCCTCCAAGCAAACCCCTAGAAAAAGGTGCATAGTGTTAGGCTATGTGCCTTTTATTTGTTTATTTATGGTATAATATTCTGGAAGAAAAAGTTAGTTATTATGGGGGAAGGAATATGAGGGGAAATAAACAAGGCGATAACTTAGAATTAAGCATGACAGATATAATAGATGGCACATTAATAGAACTTGTAGATGTTAATCAAGATTTCATTGAACTTGGTATAGACTTTTTTCTTAAGGATGATAACATTATAAAAGATATTCCAATAATGGGTATAGTTGTATCTTTGATAAAAACAGGAGTTAATATACAAAATAGAATTTTTGCAGAGAAATTATTTAAGTTTATAGAAACAGTTAATAAAGGAATTGTAACAGAAAAAGAAAAACAGAAATATTTGAAGAAAATGGAGAAAAGAGATTATCGCCAAAAGGTTGGTGGTGCGATTTTTAGTTTTTTAAGTAACTACAATGAACTAGAAAAAGCAAATTTATTAGGAAAATTATTTACACACTATATACTAGGAAAATATGATTATGATGTATTTATTGAGTTTGCGAATATAGTTGAGAATATAATGATTTCAGATATTAAATTATTAAGGTTTTTATATGAAAATAAAGACAGGAAATATTATTTGTTAGGAAATGTAAGTATAGATGGATTCAAAGGTAAGAATGAAATACTAGTATTCAGTAGTGCAAGAAGATTGATAAATTTAAACATAGTAGGAACTCAAAGCAACATATTGTATAATAATATTGAAAATCCATTAGAAAATATGGACGAAAGTGGATATTTTCATTTGGATGGAAAACATATGGTTGTTAAGTTAATTGAATTAGGAGAATTGTTTTTCGAAAGTATTCTTTGGTAAATGGAAACTGGAAGAGGAGATAACATTTAATAGAAATAATAAATAATATAAAAGATATTGTAAGTATAGTTCAGAAGGCTGATAATATTGATTTATATAGTAAAATACTAGACTTACAAAAAGAAGCTATGGATTTAG
Organism: uncultured Marinilabiliaceae bacterium; assembly: GCA_964532085.1. Lineage (GTDB taxonomy): Bacteria > Bacteroidota > Bacteroidia > Bacteroidales > Marinilabiliaceae > CAZHHH01. The sequence goes on along the minus strand of CAZHHH010000078.1, from coordinate 12,351 downwards.
TATGGGAAAACAATGAATTAAAAAGTGAAATCAGAAAACTAAAGGAAGAAAATAATATTAATAATAAGTTATAAAGGACATAACTATTATATTGAGAAAAATGGCATTTTAGATGGTCCGTTTTGTAGTACATGTTGGGATAAAGATAGAAAATTAATTAGAATGCATATATCAGATTTATGTGAGGGTGTTAAGGTGGATAGGTTACACTAGATAGGACAGGTTTTCTCCGAACATGATATAATAATCATAGGAGGAGAAGAAAATGTCTAAAAAACATTATGATGAGAATTTCAAAAAGCAAATAGTTAATATTTACAATCAAGGTAACCACACATATAGAAGCCTAAGCGAAGAATATGGGATAGCTATATCTACTATGAGGCAATGGGTAATCAGATATAATAATACTCAATCATTCAATGCAGAAGATAACAGGACTGATGAAGAAAACAGAGTTATAGAATTAGAAAAGAGAGTTAAACAACTTGAAATGGAGAATGATATTTTAAAGCAAGCTGCACTACTACTAGGCAAAAAGTAGACCTTATCATTTCTAATAGAGAGAAATACAGTATTAGTGCAATGTGTAGCCTTTTAGAGGTCTCAAGAAGTTTGGTATATTATCATTTAAATAAAAAAGAATCTTCTAGATCTAACGATGAATCCATCTTAATAAATCATATAAAAGAAATTTTTAGACGTAGTCGGAATAATTATGGGACGAGAAAAATCAAGGTTGAATTGGATAGCCTTGGCTATCAAGTTTCTAGAAGAAGAATATCTAGAATTATGAAGGAAAATGGCCTAGTATCAAACTATACAGTAGCTCAGTATAAGGTTTATAGCAGTAAATGCAACGAATCAAATATACCTAATATAGTTGATAGAGACTTTGATAATAGAGACAAGCTAGAGGTTGCAGTAAGCGATCTGACCTATGTAAGAGTAGGAAGCAAGTGGAACTATGTATGTACTATAATAGATTTATCTAATAGAGAAATAATAGGATATTCAGCTGGGGCTAATAAAGATGCTGATTTAATAGAAAAAGCATTATTAAGCTGTAGATATTCTTTGAATGATATAAAAGTATTTCATTCAGACCGAGGTAGAGAGTATGACAACAAGACGATAGATGAGGTTTTAGATACCTTTGAAATAGAAAGATCTTTAAGTAGAAAAGGGAACCCTTATGATAATGCAGTAAGTGAAGCTACAAATAAGATTTTAAAGATAGAATTTATTTATCAGGTCAAATTTCAAACCCTAGAAGAACTAGAATTGCAGCTTGCAGAATATATCTACTGGTATAACTATATAAGAATCCATGGTTCTTTAGGATATGTATCCCCAATTGAATATAGAAATGGGACAGCATTAGAAGTGGCTGCATAAAGGATGTTCGCATGGTAAATTTTGTTCGGAATGAATTTGTCTAAAAAAGGGTTGCCTTTCCAAGGTTGCAGATTGCCATGTATGCAAATATGGTAGTTCGTATGTGGAGTAATAATTGAAAGTTTATATTTATTGAAAATCAAAGTAACAAAGATAGGGTTTTTAGTAGAGATACAAAAGACTTTTTTTATATCCCAAAATAAGAGGAAGTCTAATAGATAAATTAAATATTAAATACATCAATATAGCTAATTTAATACTATATAGTAATAATCCTAAGTAGAATGATAAGGCAGTTGATATGGGTGTTAAGTCTATTGAGGAATTGAACTTTGAAAGTATAGGATATAAGGAAAAAGAGGAAAGGGGAATCCTCCTACTATGAAAATTGTATTTGAAAAAGCGCAGGATTTTAAAAGTATGGAGGATGATTTAAGAAAGTTAATTAATGATAAGGAATAAAAATATATTACCTGATGAAGTATTAGTAGAATTATTAGCTATAATAGGTACTATAGATGTAGAAGATAAAATAAAAATGGAAGCTGAAGTAGATACATTAGATATGATAGCTATGATGGATGGGGTATCAGATAATATAAATTCAATTATAAATAAGATGTATGAAGATAATAAAGTTATGAAAGGAATGATAGGAAAAGCAGAAGATGAAAAAACTATAAAGGAATTTATAGAAAAAGCTAAGGAGGATACCAATTTAGCAGTTATCATGCGTGGAAGAGTGGATACAACCCAGCCCTAATCATGGATACACTTAATCATAGTAACTTAAGCGTAACGAAAAGGTATCTAGGAACTAGACAAGATGAAATAAACGATTTATATGATAACTTGAATATTTGAAAACTAATCGCAAGAATAAATAAAAGTGAAAATAAATAAACAGTATTGTCGCAAAGTGTTAGAGTTAAAAACAATCACTGATAGATTGAAATAATCACACACTCGTGATATTATGAATTCAGAATTGACTTGTATAATTAAGGGGGTCAGCTGAATGGTTGTAAGCTATAAGAAACTATTCCATTTATTAATTGAAAAAGAGATGTCAAATGCTGATTTACAAAAACAGGCTGGTTTTTCTGCTAACATTATTACACGTTTAAAAAGAAATAATTATATTACCTTACAGAGTATAGAAAGCATTTGTAAAGCTCTTAATTGTGGAGTAGACGATATTTTAGAATTTGTGCCAGATGGGGAGAACGAATAAGGAGGATATGATGCAAGAAGATATTATTTTAGATATTTTTGATGAAGAACTAACAGCATACGGTGAATCCTTGTTAAGTATTCTTCTTAAAGATAGGACAACAAATCAAAATATTATATGGGCTACAAACGACTACTTAAAATTAGGTGAAACCTATAAAGCTGAAAATGAAATCAGTATTCGATCAATTAATGGGAGTAAAGAAAAATTTATAAGGCCTAGAATAACAAAATCTTATGAAAAACAAAATAATAGGACTAGGGAAAAGGCTGAAGTTTTTACACCTTCCTGGGTTTGTAACGAACAAAATAACCTAATAGATGAGCAATGGTTTGGTAAGAAAGATGTATTTAATATACAGAACAAAAAATCATGGATACCTAGTAGAGGAAAAATTAAATTTCCAAATATAAAAGGTCGATCTTGGAAAAATTATGTGGACGCAAGAAGAATGGAAATATCTTGTGGGGAAGCCCCGTACCTAGTAAGTCGCTATGATACAGTTACAGGTCAAAAGATTGAATTGAATTCACGTATAGGTCTTTTGGATAGGAAAATGCGTGTAGTTAATGAAAACGTTAATGACGAAGTTGAGTGGTTCAAATGGACCGAAAGAGCCTTTCAAAGTATATATGGTTATGAATTCCAAGGGGATAACTTGCTTTTAGCAAGAGAAAACCTTTTGTGCACTTTTATAGAAAATCTAAAATATAAATTTGAAAGGGAACCAAGTTTAAAAGAGTTAAAGAGAATTGCAACTATAATATCTTGGAATATTTGGCAAATGGATGGGATAACATTTTCAATTCCATTGTCAGAAGTACGTGGCTGGTATGAACAAATATCTTTATTTGATAATATAGAAGATTTAAACAATAATATTAATAACAAATATTGTAAAATCAAAAATTGGCGTTCTAATACCATCGTTGAATATAGAACATTAGTGGAGGGGTGAAGAAGTGAATAAATTATTTACAGCATCATTTGAATTCAAATTAATATATATTTTTGAAATAAGAGATGAAACTCATAAGGGATTATTAAAGATAGGTGATACTACTATCCAGACAGATGAATCTATTGATAATTTACCACCAAATTGCAAGGCTTTGAATCAAGCAGCAAAAACTCGGATAAAGGGATATACAAATACCGCTGGTATATCATTTGAGCTATTACATACTGAATTAGCTGTTCGTACTATTAAAGATAAAGATGGTAAACCTAGCTTAGAAGCCTTCAGAGATCATCATGTCCACAAGGTTCTTGAAAACTCAGGTATAAAGAAGAAAAAGCTAAAGAATTCTACAGGCCGTGAATGGTTTAAATTAGATCTTGCTACAGCCTTAAAAGCAATAGAGGCAGTTAAAAAAGGAAGACATAATTTATCCGACACTTCTGAAAGCAAATATACACCAATTATATTTAGGCCAGAGCAAGACGAGGCAATTAATAAAACCTTAAAACATTTTAAAACAGGAAATAGAATGCTTTGGAATGCAAAAATGCGTTTTGGTAAAACTCTTAGTGCCTTAGAAGTGGTGCGTCAATCGAAATTCGCTAAAACAATAATAATAACCCATAGACCAGTAGTTGATAGTGGTTGGTATGATGATTTTAAGAAAATATTTTATAATACTGATAATTATGTTTATGGCTCAAAGAATACTGGTTATACAGTTGAAGAGTTGTTAGAAATGGATAAGAACTTTGTATATTTTGCTTCCATGCAGGATTTACGAGGCTCTGATATAGTCGGTGGGAAGTTCAATAAAAATGATGCTGTATTTGATACCATTTGGGACTTTGTTATTGTTGACGAAGCACACGAAGGAACAACAACTGCTTTAGGCAATGACGTTATAAAAGCGGTTGTTAAAGAAGAACTGAACGAGACAAAGTTTTTAGCTTTATCTGGGACACCTTTTAATATACTTGGTGATTATGAAGATAATGTTTATACTTGGGACTATGTTATGGAACAGAGCAGTAAACATGAATGGGATAAGCAAAACTTTGGAGATTCTAATCCATATGATGAATTACCAGAATTAAAGATTTACACATATGATCTCGGAAAACTTATAGGAGATAAAAGTTATATTGAAATTGAAGATAAGGCTTTTAATTTCCGTGAGTTCTTTCGTGTTTGGACCGGAGATACAAAGATTGATCGCAAACCTTTACCAGTAGGAGTAAATGCTGGGGACTTTTTTCATGAAGAGGACATATGGAGCTTTTTAAATCTAATAACTAAAAAAGATGATGAGAGTCAATATCCATATTCTACTGAAGAATATCGTTCTATATTTAGACATTCTCTATGGATGGTGCCAGGGGTAAAGGAAGCAAAAGCACTAAGTAAAATGATGAAAAAACACCCTATTTTTGGAAATGGTGCATTTGACATAGTAAATGTTGCAGGGGATGGAGATGAAGAAGAAAAATCAGAAGATGCTTTAGAGAAAGTAAGAAATGCTATCGACAGTGCTGGAAAAGAAGGCTACACTATAACTTTGTCTTGTGGTAAATTAACTACTGGAGTAACAGTGCCAGAATGGACAGCTGTATTTTATTTAGCGGGTTCTTTTTCTACTTCTGCTGCTAATTATTTGCAAACAATATTTCGTGTTCAATCACCATGTAATAAAGATGGAAAAATAAAACGTTCATGCTATGTATTTGACTTTGCTCCAGATAGAACGTTAAAGATGGTAGCTGAATCAGTAGCTATTTCTACTAGGGCTGGGAAAACAGATAATTCTGATAGACGCATTCTAGGAGAATTTTTAAATTATTGTCCAGTTATTTCTGTTGAGGGCACTAGAATGAAAGAATATGATACAAACAGGCTTTTACAACAATTGAAACGTGCTTACGCAGAAAGAGCTGTAAAAAATGGTTTTGATGATAATAACCTTTATAATGATGAACTATTAAAACTAGATGATATAGACTTAGAAAAGTTTAAAAACTTGAAGGGGATTGTAGGTACTTCTAAAGCGGCTCCTAAAACTAACGATATAGATATAAATAAACAAGGATTTACAGATGAAGAATACGAGGAAATAAAGAGATTACAGAGAAAGCCTAAAAAAGAAAGAACACCAGAAGAAGAAGCTAAACTAAAAGAAATTAATGAAAAGAAAAAACAAGCAAATAATGCTCGTTCAATACTTCGTGGTATTTCCATTAGGATGCCACTATTAATATATGGTGCAGACATTGATATCGATGAAGATATAACTATGGAAAAATTAGTAAAAATCGTTGACGATTCCTCATGGGAAGAATTCATGCCACAAGGTGTTACAAAAAAAATCTTCAAAGATTTTATTAAATACTATGATCCAGAAATATTTGTTGTTGCAGGTAGAAAAATTCGTGACACAGCAAGAGGAGCGGATGAGCTATCTCCTACAGAACGTGTAAAACAGATTGCGGAATTGTTTTCAAATTTTAAGAATCCAGATAAAGAAACTGTTCTTACACCATGGAGAGTTGTAAATATGCACCTGGGGGATTGTTTAGGTGGATATAATTTTTATGATGAAGGCTATAATGAAATACTAGAAGAACCAAGGTATATTGATCATGGACAAGTAACTAGAGATACTCTAAATAACAAGGATGCTAAAATACTTGAAATTAACTCCAAGACAGGACTTTATCCTCTGTATGTAACCTATAGTATATTTAAGAGTAGGTGTGAAGAATATTTAGAATCTGAACTAACAGAAGAAATTGAAGAAAAATTATGGAAAGAAACAGTTAAAGAAAACATATTTGTTATATGTAAAACACCTATGGCAAAGTCAATTACAAAGAGGACTTTAGTAGGATTTAAGGATATCTCATTAAATGCCACATATTTTGATGATCTTAATAATATGATGAAAAATAAATCTAAACAATTTATCAATAGAGTTACAAGATATAGCTACTGGAAAATGGAAGGGGTAGGAAAGATGAAATTTGATGCTGTGGTAGGAAATCCTCCATATCAAGAAAATATAAGTGACAGTCAAGGAAACACATCTTTATCAAGACAACTTTTCCCTGTTTTCGTTCAAAATTCAATATTATTAAATTCACAATATGTGTCATTGGTAACACCTTCACGATGGTTTACGGCGAATGCACAGGATAGGTCTTTTATTAAACTACGAAAATTCATAAAAAACAACAACCATATTGTTAAGATTTTCAATTATCCTGATAACAGATTGCTCTTTAATAATGTTGAGATTGCAGGGGGAGTGAATTACTTCTTATTTGACAGGCAACATACTGATGGTAAAGTTTCATTCACAGAATGTTATGCTGATGAATCTAATACTTCTATTAGACCTTTGTTTGAAGATGGTTTAGAAATTATTATTTCTATGAATAGAATTGTAACTATCCTAGATAAGGTTAGAGGAGATACCGATTTTGAATCAATAACTGCTATTACTAGAGGGAGAAATGCTTTTGGCATTGTTGGAAAAGTGTCAGTATTAAATAAAATTACTACAGAAAACCATTTTAAAGATGCTATTGAAGTACGTTGTGCTTATGAACAAATTCGATATATAAAAAAAGAGGATATAACAAAGGGTACAGATTTATTAAATAAATGGAAAATATTCACTTCAAAAGCTAATGGTGGAGCTGGTGTATTAAGTGATGATAAAGCCGTTTCTATTCTTGGAAAGGCATATATAGGCAAACCAGATTCTGTTTGTACAGATTCCTTAATACCAATAGGAGGATTTGATACAAAGATAGAAGCTGAAAATTTACAAAAATATATGATGAGTAAATTTCTGAGATTTATGGTTGGTGTGTTAAAGGTCTCTCAAAACCTCTATCAGAATGTCTATCAATTTGTGCCTCTACAAGATTTTACAAATAATTCAGACATAGATTGGAGCAAGAGTATTACTGAAATAGATAAACAACTTTATAAAAAATACGGTTTAAGCCAAGATGAAATTTATTATATTGAAAATAAGATAAAAGAAATGGATTAGATGAATTACTTATAGATAAGGCGTTTTAAAGCTGGATAAAGGTTATGATTTAGTGCTTAAGAAGTGATATGCATAAATAGATACAAATTTAACAGTGTCAATATCAGATTCAAAAGGTAATAGGGAGCAGAGTTTGGTCGCTTTAATAAACTAATGGAATCTATGGAGCCAAAAAAAGCTAGGAAGTGGCTAGAAGAACAGTTAGGTACTAAAATCAAACCAAGAGAGGTCTATCAGAAGTCAGATAAACTAGTAAGACAGTTTATTTTAAAAGGTGGATTTGATGATACAAAAGAACGATTAGATTTACTAGGTATAGATGAAAATGGTAACCTTGGTATTATTGAAAACAAACTAGACATACTGTTAAAATAGAGTTTTATACACATCTACTTCAAGAAATGAATGAAAAATCTAAACTATTTAAGAATGTCAGCCCTTCTAAAGATAACTGGCTATGATGTAGAAGTGGCTATAGTGGACTGGCATATACTTTTCTAATAACTAGTAATTTTGCAAGGATTGAACTTTGGATTAACAAGGGGCACAAGAAGAAAATAAGGAGTTCTTGATAGTATATATACATTTAGGGTGAGATAGAATCCTCTTTTGGCAATCAACTTGCCTGCCAAAGGCGAGATGATGGAAAAGAAAGTAAGATAGCGCATTGGTTAAGAGATGTAAATGTATTTAACAAAGAAGACTGGTTATAAGCGATTAATTTCTTAATTTTAAATGCGGAAAAATTTGGAATGGCTATGAAAGATATTCTGAGAGCTGTATTTCAAAAATAGAAAAGGAATCCTTTAGTGACAAATTGTAAAATATTAGGTATAAAAAAGTTAATTTACTGTAGGAGGTGCTTTGTTTGGAACAAGAATTATTAAATTTAATTGAGAGGACTGAAGAAATAGAAAAGAAATTTCGTTATGTAGGAGGATTCTCTGGGATACCTTCGGTTGAGCAGATATATGATATGCAAGAATTCCAGAATTGGATTCAAGAATTGAAGTTTGAATTGCAAGATATAGTGGAACGTACGGGTGATACTTTTGTGAATGATACATTAAGAGCTGTTAGTACCAACTTTAATGGTTGGAATGATAGAAAAGATTTCAATAAAATTAAAGCAAAATTAGCTGTGATCAAAAAAACATTAGAAAATATTATGATACTGATGGAAACAAAAGTGAGGTTATAGAAATGCATAATAAAAAACCTAAAATTTTTATAAGCCATTCATCAAATGATAAAGATTATGTTAGGGAGATAGTAGATTTATTAGATTATTTCGGACTAAACGAAACACAGGTATTTTGCAGTTCTTTGCCTGGCTATGATATACCTATAAACAAAAATATTTTTGACTTTTTGATAGAACAGTTTGAGGAGTTTAATCTACATATTATGTTTATTCATTCACATAACTATTATTTAAGTCCGATTAGTTTAAATGAGATGGGTGCGGCCTGGGTTTTAAAATATAATTATACTTCATTTCTTTTACCAGGGTTTGGTTTTAACGAAATGAGGGGTGTTGTAAATTCCTCTAACATTGCAATTAAACTAGATAATGATGAAATTGAAGTGAAAGATAAATTAAATCAATTATACGATATGGTAATTGGAGAGTTTGGATTAATAAAGAAACCAGCTATTAATTGGGAACAAAAAAGAAATTCTTTTTTACAGAAAATTATACGAATTAATCAGGATAGAGCGAGTAAAACATCTGCCCAAGACATTAATCCATCTATAAGTGCTGAGGCTATAAAATTATTAGAATTAGTTGCCAATGATTCGGCTGGACAGATTTTGAAGATTTCTGATTTGAGTGGTATAGAGATTCAAGTAGGTCAGATTTCCATAAATGAAAAAGGAAATCATAGGGATACGGTATTATGGGAGTCAGTTCTAGATGAACTAGTATCTATTGGATTACTAAAACAAGTGGATGCCAAAGGACAGGTATTTCATATTACAAACTCTGGTTACATATTTCTTGAGAATTGAAAATTATTGAGGAAATGAACAATGGTTCAAATGTATTATCCTATTATTAATAGTAGTAAATTTGTAATAATAGGATAAATACATAAAACATATTGACTTATTCCCACTTACTGATGCCCATAAAATAGTCATTGATATATTCCCGATTTACGAGAAATAGGAAAAAACAAAAATGTAGTAGAAAAAGTAAAAAACATAATAAAACATCAATCCAGACGGACCGTTGCAGTATGTATTTGATAATATCGTTAAATAAACAGAAGAAGAGAGGGACATAAAAACAACAAAATAATCTAGACTTGAGGCCTCAGCTTTTTGCGGAGGCTTATTATTTGTCCTTTTTAAATATTCTCCCCCAAGCTATAAGGTAGATGATATAATGTTAGTAAGAAAGAGATAAGAGTAAAAAAAGGAGATGTGTATTAATGTCGAATTTAATTTACTTTCACCCTACAGCTTACAAAAACCCAAAAGAGAAGAGGATACTCAAACTTGTCCCCCGAGACATTAGAGAAGCAGACAGAGCAGATATAGCAGAAAGAGTGCTAAGTCCAGAAGATTACCTAATATACTTATCCCTAATTGTCTTGTATGGGGCATATGATTATGTATCCAATTATCACAAACAAATAATCGAGGAGTTGGTTAGTGGTGGTATCCTGGATGATATAGCGGTTCATTCAAAGTCGGGATTAACAGATTCTTGTGTGACACAAGATAAAAGATTTTTACATAATAATAGGGAATTTAAGCTTCCTAACGGTTACAAGCCAATCCTGAGAATAGTAGATAGTAATAATGACATCTTTGTGGAAGCACAAAACAGTAATGGAAAGATCAAGATATATCAATTCATGTATTACAAGAGTGACAAAAAATATACTTGGAAAAAAATAGATGAAAATGATCTTTTAGTTGATTTTTAAATTATAACCTAAAATACATAGAATCTAAGAGGCTTATAGCAAATCTTATGGCTGCGTAAATAATGAGTAGCGCAAAAGGGATGCCAAACAAAAGCTGCAATCCTGTATAAACAGTAGAGATTAGAGGGTATTGATTAAAAATATTAATTAAAAAATCCTTGATAATAGGTGGCGGATTAAAAAGGAATTTGTAGACACTCACTACCGTCCAAATTGCGATAAAGAAGGAAACCACAGGATTTCTAAGTTTTTTCATTTTATAACCTCCTAGCATTGGTTTACATAATCCTTACTTACATTATATACCAGCAGTGAAGAGAGCACAATATCAATTTCAAAGTGACATTTACGCACATTGAAGAAAACAGGGTATAAGCTTGAAATATCAACGATTATATTGATTTATAATGAAATTTGAATGTGTCTTATTATATTAAGATAAGACTAGTATTTTACTCTAGGCACATTGTAGTTACAAGGTTAAAAACTTGTGTATATGCAGGTTACAAAGGATTTACAAAGATCTTCGATGTGCGTATGCATATTTTCGTGAATGTGCGTAGTATATGTATAGCTCAAGGCCTGTAATCACAAAGAGTCTAGGTGTTATTTAGTAAAATTAGATGTGCGTGAAATTATAATTAAAGTTTTTCTAACTAAATTAATTATATATAAGCTTCAAGATATAGAAGATAAGGAGTGAAATTCATGAAAAAAATTAAAACTATAAGCTTATTATTAGCTTTACTATTATTAATAGGTTGCACTCCAACAGACCAACCTATAGCCACAGAAAAACCAGAGAGCCCAGTAGTTGAAAAAACATCTCAAGAGGTTCAAGAAGAGGTAGTACTAGAAGACCTTGAGTATTTACTACCAGAGTTTAAAGAAGAATTTGACGCCATAGATGAAATGCCAAGAGAATAAGCAGCAAAAATATTCGCCGATTATAGGAAATCAGGAACCTTGGGCCAATTAGGTTCAGTTTATTATTTGAACGACCTAGTAAATGAAGGATTAGCAGAAGCAGAAGATAATGAAGTAACAATAAGAGAAGGTGCGAAGGCAGCAATAATGTCCGATAAATACAATCTGCCCTTCTCAGTTGTAAACCCATATACAGGACAAATATATGGAGAGCTATATGCTGATGATCTGGAATATTTCACACCCATAGAAGATTCAATGGAAGCGGAAATACTAAAAAGACCACTAGAAGAAAGAAGATTAATCCCGTACAGAAACTACTTCGACTACCTAGAGGACGGTAGAGAGGGAGAGATATTGGTCATGTATACCGAAGCATGGAACCTCATTCATACACAGCTTATAGATGTAGATAATTTACCAGATGCAAGGTATTACTTTATCCCAGAGACCACAAACAGAAATGAATTTGGTCTATACATGACTAGAGGAATGTTAGTCAATAGATGGCCTGAAGATATCGAAGATGATGACTTAAGAGAACTAATGGGCCACTTAGCAGGCGATGGAAACTTTTATAAACACCCAACCACATTTATCTACACAATAACTGATGAAGGTAAATTTGCAATAACCAATATGAGTATAAGTATAGAAGAAGAGTATATGGAGAACTTAGGTCCAGACTATGACAACTCAACAGATCTGCAGCCAACATTTATTAGAGTCCTATTAAAAGACTTTATGGAACAGCAAGAGAAGTTACAAGAAGCACAAGAATCTAATTAGAAAATTAGAAGTGAGTTAATAGCTCGCTTCTTTTTTTACATAAAAA
>CAZHHH010000077.1:10559-13997 GCA_964532085.1 uncultured Marinilabiliaceae bacterium | reverse complement strand
ATATCAGATGATGTAGCTAAAGAGATTAGAGAAATTGGCTTAGCCTCTGAAAGTAGTCTTGAATCTATTGCAAATATTACAGAAAAGATAAAACTTATTAATGATATTGTTTTCCAAACTAACATTTTAGCTCTAAATGCTTCGGTTGAAGCTGCAAGAGCCGGTGAGGAGGGTAAAGGATTTTCTGTTGTAGCTTCAGAAGTGCGCAAACTGGCTGAAAATAGTAAAATTGTAGCTGATGAAATTATCGCACTAGCAGATAAAGGGTATGAGATTACAGCAAATGCTACAGAAAGAGTAAGAAATTTAGTTCCTAATATGGAAAAAACAGACGAATTAATTGAACAAATCTCTGTATATAGTAATGAGCAAGCAATTGGAGCGGATCAGATTAATACTTCGGTATTTCAATTAAATGATTTAATACAAGAGAGTGCAGAAACTAGTATTAGAATGGCTGATAGGTCAGTCAATTTACAAACTCTTGCTGAAAATTTACAAAGCTCCATAGATTATTTTGTATTGGAAAATGAATAACAATCACTATTGTCCGATAAAAAATCACAAAGTAAAAAAAATGAGATTTAGCTACGCTGAACTTCGTTTCTCACTACGTTCGAAATGACAATCAGTTAGTTAAGCATTAGGTGGTGGGGGTGGTTTGCGGCTTTGCCACAAACCACCCCCACCACCTAACCGAATCCTGTAAAACACAATGTCATTCTGAGCGAAGCGAAGAATCTAAAAATTTTAATCGGACAACAGTAAATAACAATATTTAAGTTGAAATAAAAAAAGGATAGCAGAATATGTTATCCTTTTTTTATGGCCTTTGGAATAAAATTTGTTTGTAATATATACTAATTTGAATGTAATAGATTTTGTAAAAATAGATTAATGAACTATTGTTCTTATATTTGTTTGAAAATATAAGTGTATTATGAAGGAGAGCTTATCAAATATATCAGTTGAAGAGAGAAAAGAGATTTTAAGTGCATATAAATCAGTTTTAAAAGCAAATAAAGATGTTTTGTCTAACTCTGAGATAAAGGAGGTTAGAAAGGCTCTTGAAATTATACTTGAAAAATATGGATTAAATAAAAGACTTTCTGGAAGATTGTCTATAGTTCACTCTTTAGATGTTGGTCGTATTGTTTTAGAAGAAATGGGACTCGGAAAGGCTTCTTTAATCAGTACTCTTTTGTATGACACAGTTACTCAAGCAGGAATTAACTCTTATGATTTTAAAGCTGAATTTGGTGATACTGTCTACTCTATAATTGAGGGATTAACTAAAGTATCGGCTCTTTATGATAGAAATACTGCTATTGAAAGTGAAAATTTTAGAAAACTTCTTCTCTCATTTGCACAAGATGTTAGGGTTATTTTAATAATAATTGCTGATAGACTTCAAACTATGCGTAGCTTGGATTTATACAGCAAAGAAAATCAACTAGCTATTGCAACAGAGGTATCATATTTATATGCACCAATGGCGCATCGGTTGGGACTTTATTCCATTAAATCTGAAATGGAAGATTTAGTTATGAAGTTTACCGATAATGATACTTATAAATTTATTGCAAGAAAATTAAATGAGACAAAACGAGCTAGGGATAAATATATAGATGAATTTATAGAACCGCTTAAAAAAGAGTTAGAAAAACAAGGTTTAGTTTTTGATATAAAAGGACGTACGAAGACTATACATTCAATAAATAATAAACTAAAAAAGCAAAAAGTTAATTTTGAGCAAGTTTATGATTTATTTGCTATACGAATCATTTTAGATAGCGAACCACAAAATGAAAAGTCTGATTGCTGGAAAGCATACTCTATTGTTGCAGATAAATATCAACCAAATCCAAGACGTATGCGTGACTGGCTATCAGTGCCAAAAAGTAATGGGTACGAGAGTTTACATACTACAGTTTTAGGCCCACAACAAAAATGGGTCGAAGTGCAGATCCGAACCCAAAGGATGGATGAAGTAGCTGAAAAAGGATTGGCGGCTCATTGGAAGTATAAAGGAGGTCAGGCTGATAATAGAATGGATGAGTGGCTCGGGAAAATTCGTGAAATACTAGATAATCCAGAGTTAAATGCTGTCGATTTTATAGATGACTTCAAACTCAATCTATATGATGAAGAGGTTTTTGTTTTTACTCCTAAAGGTGATTTAATTCGTTTGCCTAAAGGTGCTACTGTGCTTGACTTCGCATTTAATATTCATTCAGAGGTTGGAAAAAGATGTGTTGGTGCTGTGATTAACGGTAAAAATGTATCGCTAAGATATAAGTTGCAAAATGGTGAACACGTTGAGGTTACTACATCTAATAACCAAACTCCAAAAATAGATTGGTTGAAAATTGTTGTAACATCAACTGCAAAAACAAAATTAAAACAAACCTTAAGGGAGATTCAATATAAAGAGTCTGAGATTGGTAAAGAAACTCTTGTAAGAAGACTGAAAAACTGGAAGTTAGAACTTACAGATCAGCTTTTAGCTCAACTTGTTAAACATTATAAATATAAAACTCCTCACGACTTTTTTAGAGATATTGTTTTAGAAAAATTAGATGTTATTCAGATAAAAGAAGTTATTCTACAATTTAATAAGAAAGAAGAAGAACTTTCAGAAGCATCAAATGAGTTGAGAAGTGCTGAAGGTTTTAAAAATATTTCAACTCAAGAATTTGATGAACATACGAGTAGTGACGTTTTAGTTATTGATAAAAATCTGAATAATGTGGATTATAGCTTAGCAAAATGTTGTAATCCTATTTTTGGAGATGACATTTTTGGTTTTGTTGCAGTTTCTGGAGGTATAAAGATTCACAGAAGAAACTGCCCAAATGCTCCTGACCTAAGAAATAGATACGGTTATAGAATAGTAAAAGCTACTTGGACAGGTGAGGCAGGAGGTAGTTACCTAGCATCAATTAGGGTTATTGGTGATGATGATATTGGTATTGTTACTAATATTTCTCAAGTAATTTCTAAAGATTTGAATCTAAAGGTGCGATCAATGAATATTAATAGTGAAGAGGGACTATTTGAAGGAGTAGTTACTATTTTTGTTAATGATAATACATCTCTTAACTCAATAATTAAAAAAATAGGGGCTATTAAAGGAGTTAAAACGGTATCTAGAATTGATTTTGCTTAATTTTATTTTTTAGATAGTTCAAATAGGTGATTATTAATAATTAATCCTCTATCAATGGCTTCATTTCTATTAATTGTAAAAGTCATTTTACCATTGGGCTCTATCATAAGGTTTATAACTGAATGTTTTGGTACAAATTCATTCATTTCTGTAATTATCATTACAGAAATTCCAGCCAACATTTTAGAGACTCTTCTCAGCATAGATATGCGATTAGAGGGTACAAAAAGAATGTGACAAGCTGTTATATTTTCTAAATTTTTAAATTC
>CAZHHH010000077.1:0-10459 GCA_964532085.1 uncultured Marinilabiliaceae bacterium | reverse complement strand
GTCAATTATTAAATAAGAATTATTAAATTTACTCTAAAGTATTATATTTATAAAGATATGGGAGATAAAATTGTTACACTAACTACTACTACTTATCAGCACGCGCATATTATTAAAAGTTTGCTAGAGCTTGAAGGAATATATAGTTTTTTGAAGAATGTTAATGCTATTGGAGGTGGCATCAATCTTGGAGTGACCGTGAGAGTTAAAAGTAGCGATTTAGAAAAGGCTATTAATTTGATGACTTCTATAGAGGAGGTTGGGTTAGAAAAAATGATGAAAAAATCTAAAATAAAAAATTCTCCTCCACAAATTCTACTTCCTATAGATTTTAGTGATTACTCTGACAAAGCAGCTGATATGGCTTTGGATTGGGCTATTTTATTACAGGCAGATATAAATGTAATTAATGTCTTTTTTAATCCTATTTTGAATACTTTACCTTTTGCTGATAATTATGTCTATGACTCTTCTCTTGATAAAATGGTTATTGATATGGAGGAGAGGGCAGAGAAAAATATGAAAAAATTTATAACTAAATTCAAAAAGAAAAGAGAAGCAAAAGGTGGTGAAAATATTAAAATAAAAAAGAAGCTGCTAAAAGGAGTTGCAGAGGAGGAGATTTTAAAGTATAGCAAGGAGTATGAGCCCTCGGTGATTATTATGGGAACTAGGGGTAAGGATAAAAAGGCAGAGGATTTAATCGGAAGTGTTACTGCCGAAGTGATGGAGAGGTCTAAGTTTCCTGTGCTTGCTGTACCTGAAGATTTTAAGTATAAAGGTGTTGATAATATTAAAAGTGTGCTTTATTTAACAACTTTTGATGAGGCTGATTTGGTTGCTTTGGATAAATTGGAGAGAATTATTAATCCATTGGATTTAAAAATATATTTTATTCACGTAAATATAGATAGCAAAAAGTGGGAGCAGAGTAAGCTTAATAATTTTAAAAATTATATTGAAAAACGATTTACGAATACAGCCGTGGAGTACGATATTATTGAAAGTGAAGATTTTTGGGTTGGCCTAGAAGGATATATTCATGAAAAAAATATTGATATAATAAGTTTAACAACTCGTAGAAGAAACCTAGTGGCTAGACTTATAAATCCATCTGTGGGTAAAAAAATGTTATTCCATACAAATACCCCAATTCTAATGTTTCACTCTTGATAATTTATTAGATGTTTAAAATTATTACAGAAAATAGTTCATTGGAGAAACGGAGAGTTTTTCATAGTCTTATTTTCCCTCTTTTTCTGATAATTTTAATGTTTTCTGTAAGGTTAATTGAGGAGTTAGAGGGTATTAATCTATATTATTTGGGTGTAAAACCATTATCTATAAATGGTTTACCTGGCATAATACTTTCTCCTTTTATCCACTCATCTTGGGAGCATCTTTTTAATAATATTATTGCGTTTTTTATATTATCGGTGACGCTTTTTTATTTTTATCGTGAAATTTCTTATAAGGTATTTTTCACTATCTACATAATGGCAGGTGCATGGCTTTGGTTTGGTGGTCGCCCTGTTTGGCATGTTGGTGCTAGTGGCTGGATTTATGGTTTGTCTGCTTTTCTTTTTATTAGTGGTGTTATTAGAAAACATATTCCGCTTCTTGCCATCTCTCTTTTTGTTGTGTTTTTATATGGTAGTTTAGTTTGGGGTATGTTTCCCATTGCTAATAACTTGCCACATTCGTGGGAGGGGCATTTGTGGGGATTTGTAGCTGGTGCAATTGCGGCGATTGTGTTTAGAAAACAAGGTCCACAAAAACCGGTGCCAATCGAGGAAGAGGAGGATGAGCTTGATGATGAAGATGACTATTGGAACATTACAGAAGTTTGAGTTTCCATTCTGCTATAGTTTCACGTGCCTCTGCGTAGTTATTTACACTCATCATATCATGTCTGAAATCTGCGGCGTATCTAAATTCAGAAAGGTAAATCTTAAAAAAACGACGTAAAATTGGAAAATTACGGGTGTTTCCCCAATTTTTTTCAAATAGCTCTAAATGTAAACTCAAGGTTTTAATTCTCTCTTCGATAGTTATCTCTTTTAGTTCAGGGGAAAAAAGCCATGGATTTTTAAAAATTCCTCGTCCAATCATTACGCCATCAACACCATATTTTTCACTCTTTTTGTGCGACTCTTCGATAGATTCAACATCTCCATTACCAATTATCTTTATAGATGAACCTAAAGAGTTGCGCATATCGACAACTTTTTTAATTTCATCCCAATTGGCTAAACCATCAGACATCTGTTTTTGAATTCTACCATGCACAGTTATGGCATCAATGGGCTGAGTTAGAAGAAAGGAGAACCATTTTTCGGTGGATATCTCTTTGATTCCCAAACGAGTTTTAACACTTACTGGCAAATTGGTTCCTTCTTTTGTTGCGTGGATAATTTCGTTTACTAAGCTATTTTGGTTTATAAGAGCAGCACAACTGCCGTGTGAAACTATGTTTTTCATAGGACAGCCAAAGTTTAAGTCTATTCCATCAAAATCATAGTTCTGGGTTATATAATCAGCTGTTTTGCGAAATTTTTCAGGATTATTTCCCCAAATTTGCGTAATAATTTTAACATCTTTCTCTTTTAATAATTTTCGTTCATCATCAGATATTTTCAGTCTATATGATACTTTATCTTTTCCTACAGGATGACACATTCCATCAGTGGAAGTAAATTCTGTAAATAATAGATTTAGATGTTTTTTATCACTTAAACGTAAAACCAATTCTCTGAAAGCTGTATCTGTAACATCTTCCATTGGTGCTAGCATCATTATGGGTGAGGGGTATTTATGCCAAAAACTTTTCAATTATATACTCTTTTTATTCTGTAAAACTATCATAACATTGTGAACTACAACATCCCGCATATTCCTCTGCACATTTTTCACATTGTATAACCAAATCATGGCAACTATCTAAAGCACAATTTGTATGTCTATCACTTGGATTTCCGCATTGATGACAATTAGATAAAATATCATCGGTTACTCTTTCACCTAATCTGTTGTCAAAAACAAAGTTTTTTCCAATAAATTGTGATTCTAAGTTTTGTGATTTTACTTCAGCAGCATAGGCTATAACGCCACCATGAAGTTGATTTACATCAGAAAAACCATGATGCTTTAGCCATGCACTGGCCTTCTCACAACGAACTCCGCCTGTGCAATATAGTAGTATTTTTTTATCTTTTGCAAATTCAAGTTCATCAACTACCATCTTAATCTCTTCACGAAAAGTCTCAGCATCGGGCTTTATGGCATTTTTAAAATGTCCAACTTCGCTCTCGTAGTTATTACGCATATCAACAATAAATATATCATCACGTAACGAAAGTTCATGAAACTCTAGTGGAGTTAGGTGAGTTCCTACGTCGGTCACGTCAAAAACAGTATCATTTAAGCCATCTGCCACAATTTTTGGACGAACTTTAATTATCAATTTCAAAAATGAGTGTTCTTTCTCCTCAATTGCCCATTTTAAGGGCATATTGTGCAAATATTCAACAGAATCTAAATAATTTTTAAATAGTTCAATATTATGTTCTGGAATATTCATTTGAGCATTTATACCCTCATTTGCGACATAAATACGCCCATAGCATTGTAATTCATCTAAAGTAATATAGAGCTCATCTCTAAATTCTTGAGGATTATCTATTATTACATATCGATAAAATGAAACTGTTTTTCTCTGAAAATCTTCAGACTCAATTCTTTCCTTTAGTTCTTCTGGACTAAGTCTATTATATAAAACCATTTTATTAAAATACTTGTTTGTTTTCAAGATAAAAACATCCGATTATGAAATTGGTTTAAAAATTTAATAAAATTAATTGAACTACTCTTATAATTTTTTGTTAGATGAGTGTAAAGAAAACAATTATATTTTTTTTCTGTTAATAATATAAAAAGTGATGTATCCAGACAAAAACGTTTAGAGTCATGGCTGATTTAAAACGAATTTTAGGATACATCACTTATTTTTTGTAAAAATGGCATTTATTTTATAATTATTTCAATTTAATGATATTTTTACCAAAGTTTAATCGATTTTCAAAAATCTTTTGACATCTTTACACTATATAATAAATTTAAAAGTGAGAAAAAAGAGTGAAATAGCATATTTAACAGTTGTGGGAATTTCCCTTACAACCTTGTTGGCTTATGCATATACCTCTTATGAACACTTACCTTTTGCAAAAATAAGCAATAAAAAAATAATATTTTACTCCGATGAAGAGTTAGTCTATTATTTTGATGTAGAGCAAGGTAATAATTTTAAAGTTGATTTTAATAGCTTCTTTGAAAATGAGTTTTCTCTACCAGAAGTTGCTCACTACTCATTTAACTACAATATTGGTAGTGAAATTATTAAAAAGTTTCAAAAAAGAGCAAAGCAATTAACTGAAAGTGGTAGTTATTTTAAAAAGTTTTATAACGGTACTTTTATTGATACTTATAGCTTTATCAGTTATCAAAATTGTTTTTGCTTAAAATCACAAATTACTAAATTTGTTCCACCCACAAGAGCAGGTCCATCTTATATTTAAGAGATTATAATAATAGATTAAAAAATTAAATAAATAGAAAATATATGAGTTTTGTAACAAAAATGCTTTCTCTCTTTTTAGGTGATAAATCTAAAAAAGATATGAAAGAGATTATGCCTTATGTAGATAAAATAAAGGCAGTATATCCTGAAATAGAATCACTTTCAGATGATGAATTAAGAGCTTATACCCAAAAATTACAGAAAGAGCTACAAGATTATGTTGCTACAGAGCAGCAAGAAATTGAAGAGTTAAAAAATCGCATAGAAAAAGATAATCCAGATATTGAAGAGCGTGAAGATATTTACGCAAAAATTGATAAACTAGAAGAGAAGATTACAGAAAAATTTAAGGTTAAATTAGATGAAATACTTCCTTATGCTTTTTCAATCGTAAAATCAACCGCTACTAGATTTACAAATAATGAAACAATTGAAGTTGTAGCTACTGATTTTGATAGAGATTTAGCAGCTATTCACGATTTTGTTGAGATAAAAGGCGAAAAAGCTCTATATAAAAATCACTGGCAAGCTGGTGGTAACGAGATAACTTGGGCAATGATACACTACGACGTTCAGCTTATTGGTGGAGTAGTGTTGCATCAAGGAAAAATTGCAGAGATGGCAACGGGTGAAGGTAAAACTTTAGTTTCTACTCTTCCTATTTTCTTAAATGCCCTTACTGGTCGTGGTGTTCACTTAGTTACGGTGAATGATTATCTTGCAAAACGTGACTCGGAGTGGATGGGACCTATTTTTATGTTCCATGGCTTAAGTGTTGACTGTATAGATAAACATACACCAAATTCAGCTGAGCGTAGGCAGGCTTATCAAGCTGATATTACTTATGGTACTAATAATGAGTTTGGTTTTGACTATCTGCGTGACAATATGGCTGTATCGCCTGATGATTTAGTTCAGCGTAAACATAGTTATGCCATAGTGGACGAGGTTGACTCTGTTTTAATTGACGATGCTCGTACACCGCTAATTATTTCTGGTCCTGTGCCAAAAGGTGATGACCAACTTTTTGTTGAACTACGTCCAAAGGTTGAAAAACTTGTGGACCATCAACGAAGAATGACTACTAAACATTTAACGGTAGCTCGTCAAAAAATGGCTTCTGAGAATTCAAAGGAGCAAGAAGAGGGAGCGTTGGAGTTATTGCGTTCGTTTAAGGGTATGCCTAAAAATAAGCCGTTAATTAAGTTTTTAAGTGAGCCTGGTATAAAAGCATCAATGTTAAAAACGGAAAATTTCTATATGCAAGAGAATAGTAAAAATATGCATATAGTAACCGATCCTTTGCTTTTTATCATCGATGAAAAAACTAATTCAGTAGAGTTGACAGAAAAAGGTATTGACTTAATAACCGATTCTACAGAAGATACACACTTCTTTGTATTGCCTGATATAGCATCAGAGTTATCTGCCTTGGAGACCGAAGATTTATCACCGGAGGAGAAAGCTCAAAAGAAAGATGAATTAATGCAGAATTATGCCATTAAATCAGAGCGAGTTCATACAATAAATCAGCTTTTAAAAGCCTACGTAATGTTTGAAAAAGACGTTGAATACGTAGTGATGGACAATAAAGTTAAAATTGTTGATGAGCAAACTGGTCGTATAATGGACGGAAGACGTTATTCAGACGGTCTACATCAAGCCATTGAAGCTAAAGAGCGTGTAAAAGTTGAAGCTGCAACACAAACTTATGCGACGATTACTTTACAGAATTATTTCCGTATGTATGATAAACTGTCGGGAATGACTGGTACGGCAGAAACTGAAGCGGGAGAGTTGTGGGATATTTACAAACTTGATGTTGTGGTTATTCCTACCAATCGCCCAATTTTGCGTTTTGATTATGATGATAAAGTATATAAAACAACACGTGAAAAGTATAATGCCGTTATAGAAGAGGTTGTCGGACTAGTTAAAAATGGTCGTCCTGTTCTTGTTGGAACCACTTCTGTAGAGGTTTCTGAACTTTTAAGTAGGATGCTTAAAATACGTGGTATTGCTCATAATGTACTGAATGCAAAACTTCATCAACGTGAGGCTGATATTGTTGCAGATGCTGGTAAGGAGGGTGTTGTAACAATTGCTACAAATATGGCTGGTCGTGGTACGGATATTAAACTAACTCCAGAGGTTAAAGCTGCTGGTGGTTTGGCTATTATTGGTACAGAAAGACATGAATCTAGACGAGTTGACCGTCAGCTTCGTGGTCGTGCTGGTCGTCAGGGTGACCCTGGTTCATCGCAATTCTTTGTCTCTTTAGAGGATGATTTAATGCGCCTGTTTGGTTCTGATAGACTTGTTAGGTATATGGATAGACTTGGGGTTGAGGATGGTGAAATGATTCAGCATGGAATGATTACTAAGTCGATAGAGAGAGCACAGAAAAAAGTTGAGGAGAATAACTTTGGAATTAGAAAGCGTTTATTAGAGTATGACGATGTTATGAATTCACAGCGTGAGGTAATATACACAAAACGTCGCCATGCACTATTTGGTGAAAGAATGCAGGTGGAGATTTCTAATATGATGTATGATACCGTTGAAGGTCTTGTTAATGAGTATCAAGATTCTGCCGATTTTGAGGGTTTTAAACTCGATTTAATTCGTATATTTTCAATCGATTCTCCATTTGAAGAGGAGGAATTTTTAAAAGAAAAGGCAGAAGACTTAACTGAAAGACTTCATATGGAAGTTTGGAAGAGCTATAGAAGAAAAACTGATGCTATGGCTAGTAAGGCTTTTCCTGTGATTAAGAATGTATATGAAACAAAGGCTGAGATATATGAAAATATAGTTGTACCAATTTCTGATGCGCAAAGGGTTTTTCAAATTACAACTAATTTAAAACAAGCCTATGAGTCGGAGGGTAAGGAGCTAGCTCGTTCATTTGAAAAAATTATGATGCTTATAGCTATTGATGATGCATGGAAAGAGCATTTACGTGAGCTTGATGATTTAAAACAAGCTGTTCAAAATGCTTCTTATGAACAGAAAGATCCTCTTTTAATTTATAAGTTTGAGTCGTTCAATCTGTTTAGTCAAATGATTGATGATAATAATCGCACGGTTGTTTCATCTTTGGCTAAGGCGCATATTCCAATTCAAGATGCTGATGATGTGAAAAGAGGTGAGCAGAGAAGGAGGTTGGATATGAGTAGAATGACAACTCAAAAAGATGACCCTGGTGCTAGCTCAACTGGTGCAGATGGTAATAAACAAGAGAATAGACCTATGCAGCCAGTAAGAACGGAGAAGAAG
Organism: uncultured Marinilabiliaceae bacterium; assembly: GCA_964532085.1. Lineage (GTDB taxonomy): Bacteria > Bacteroidota > Bacteroidia > Bacteroidales > Marinilabiliaceae > CAZHHH01. The sequence goes on along the minus strand of CAZHHH010000077.1, from coordinate 2,604 downwards.
GTGGGTAGAAATGAACCTTGTCCGTGTGGTAGTGGTAAGAAGTATAAACATTGTCACGGAAGAAATTAATTAATAAAATCAAGACTGTCGAAATAATTCGACAGTCTTATAATTTATAATAATTATGCTTTTTAATGTAATTACGTGGGCACCAGACCCTGAAATATTTTCAATTGGTCCATTATCTATAAGATATTATGGAGTACTATTTGCTCTTGGCTTTCTAATAGGATATTATATTATCGATAAAATGTTCAAGAAGGAAAATATTCCCGAACTTTGGTTAGAAAAATTATTTATCTATGTAATGGTTGCTACTGTTATAGGAGCAAGATTAGGTCATGTATTTTTCTATGGATGGGAATATTATTCTCAAAATCCAGGCGATATCTTAAAAGTATGGGAGGGTGGATTGGCAAGTCACGGTGGTGCTATTGGAATTTTGATTGCTCTATGGTTCTATTCTAAAAAATATACTAAGCAATCAATGCTGTGGACACTTGACAGATTGGTAATACCAGTTGCACTAGCGGCTGTTTTTATTAGATTGGGAAATTTAATGAACTCAGAAATTGTGGGTGCACCAACTACAATGCCATGGGGGTTTGTTTTTGAAAAACTTGAATATGTAAGAGGAGTTGACAATCCATTAACTCCACGACATCCATCGCAACTATATGAGGCTATTGCATATCTTATAACGTTTGGATATACGTATTATCTATATTGGAAAAAAGAGGCGTATAAACGTGAAGGACTAATTATGGGTATTTTCTTAATTGGAATATTTTTGGGAAGATTCATTATAGAGTTCTTTAAAGATAATCAGGAAGCTTTTGAAGAGAGTATGGCGCTTAATATGGGACAAATATTAAGTATCCCATTTGTAATTTGGGGTGTATATCTGATAATAAGAGCCTTAAAACGACCTGAAAAAGAGGTGAAACTACCAATTATAAAAACTAAAACGAAAAAATAAACAAACAGAGGTAGAACTATTTAACAAACTAAAAGATGATTTTATATATAATGATTCTTATTATTTTGGTAGAATATTTTTGGGACTTTCTACTGGAAACTTTGAATCGATATAACTGGGTGGCAAATGTACCTGAAGAGTTGGCTGATATATATCCCAATGAAAAATTTTTAAAACAAAAGAAGTATCAAGCGGATAATTATATAATGGGAAGTGTCTCTTCGACGCTTTCTGTACTTCTTATACTTATTATATTGGGGTTTTATGGCTTTGCGTGGCTAAATGAATTTACAATTAATATAACTTCACACTGGCTTTGGCAACCTCTTCTATTTATGGGTGTAATAGGTTTGGGATCTATGATTATCTCTTTACCATTTTCATATTATAATACTTTTGTTATTGAGCAAAGATATGGTTTTAATAAATCTACTCCTGCAATATTTTGGAGTGATACTGTTAAATCACTTTTTATAGGGGCAATAATAGGGGGTGTTATATTAGGACTTTTAATATGGTTTTATAATGTCACAGGAACTCTATTTTGGCTATATGGATGGATTGTTATAACTCTATTTATGCTCTTCTTTGGTAAATTTTATACTACTATTATTCTACCACTATTCAATAAGCTTGAACCGCTGGAAGATGGAGAGTTAAAAACTCTTATTACAACCATTAGTTTAAAGGCTAATTTCTCTTTAGAGAATATATATGTTATGGATAGCTCTAAAAGATCTACTAAATCTAATGCTTTTTTTAGTGGTTTTGGAAAGAATAAAAAAATAGTACTTTTTGACACGTTGATTGAAGAGTTAACGCCCAATGAAATAGCTGCTGTACTTGCACACGAAATTGGTCATTTTAAACAAAAACATATTGTAAAATCACTAATTTTAGGGGCTTTGCAAAATGGATTGATGTTTTTCTTGTTAGGTTGGTTTATAAATGAACCACTAATTGCATTGGCTTTTGGTGTTAAAGAACCATCGTTTCATATTGGTTTATTGGGTTTTGGTCTTTTATATACACCTATTAGTGCGTTATTGGGGTTGGGAATGACTATTCTTTCCCGTAAAAATGAGTATGAGGCTGACGCTTTTGCTGCTAAGTATGTTGATGCTGAATATTTAATATCAGCATTGAAAAAAATATCAGCATCGGCATTGAGTAATCCTGTGCCACATCCATTATATGTATATTTTAACTATTCACACCCAACTCTTTTGAGCAGAATTAAAGCTTTAAGTAAAACTAGTTAAACAATTCATTTTTATGAATATAGAAATAATATCCATTGGAGATGAACTTTTAATTGGTCAGGTAGTTAACACCAATGCCTCTTGGATAAGTTCAGAGCTTAATGAAAATGGATTTACTGTTGGGTATATCTCAACAGTTGGTGATTGTGGCGATGAGATTAAGAACTCTTTAGATATTGCACTTAATCGTGCCGAGGTAATTTTACTTACAGGTGGTTTAGGTCCTACGAAAGATGATATTACTAAAAAAGTGCTTGCGGAATATTTTGGTGGCAAATTGGTCTTAAATAATCAAGTTTTGGAGGATGTAAATCATTTTCTTTCCAAAAGGGGTGTGAAGATTAATGAACTCAATCGCAATCA
>CAZHHH010000076.1:3543-14001 GCA_964532085.1 uncultured Marinilabiliaceae bacterium | reverse complement strand
TTTGGTATTTTTAAACCACATAGAAAAAAATAAAAATAAGGTTTCATAGAAAAAACAAAGTTGAATACTTGTTTCACAGTATTCTTGTCCTTAAATAATAAAAATATTATCATTCAGAAATAAATGCAAACAATGAAATTGCCAGTTTCAAATAGAGCGTATGCCATAGGTAATATTATATTATGGTCATTAGCAGTATCGTTTTTTTTGTTAATTGGTTTATCAATTTCCACAAATATTACAATAATTGTTGTAGAAATTATAATTGCTCTGCTCTTCACTTTTAATATGATTAAATATTATAATAAACGAAATGTTAAAAGTGTGTTTCTAGAGGAAGAAAATATTATTGTTAATTTGGCAAAAATAAAAATACCATATAAAAATGTATATAGAGTTGTTGGAGGAATAGGAGGAATTGGGTATAAAGGTGAGATGATTAAAAGCTATATTATATATTTAAAAAAGGAGTGTGTTTTTGGAAATGAAATTCGTGTAAGATATGAAGTTTTTGACATTTCGAGAGAAGCAATAGAAAGAGATTATATTGAAATAGAAATTTTAAAAGAGAGAGCAGGTCTTAAATAATACACACCCTACCGTCCCCTTCAAAATTACCTCCTATGTTTTCCTATGTGGTTTAAAAAAACTCTATATATTTAAAAATCCAAATTATAATTTCCGTTTTTCGTAACAATTGACTATCTTAAAGGGTTAAAATACTTTGAGTAGTAATGAGAATTAAAAAATATAAATATGGAAAGAAAAATAAATATTAAGTGTTTAAATAACGATAAATCACTTACCCTATCTCGTGGAAAGACGCTTTTTGAGATTGCAGAAAAGTTTGATGTAAAATTAAATCACCCTGTTTTGGGGGCTTTGGTAAATAATCAGCTTCGTGATATGTCTTATGAAACATTTCACTCTAAAACTATAAAATTTATTGATATCACCCATCCGGACGGAATGCGTATGTATATTCGCAGTCTTTCATTTTTGTTGCTAGCTGCAGTTAATGAGCTTTATCCAGAAGCAAAATTGCGCATTGAACACTCTGTTAGTAAAGGAATATATTGTGAGATAGATAATATTGATAAAGAAGCATCAGTTGAGTTAGCAGCAGAAATATCTGAAAAAATGCGTGAACTTGTAGCTCAAAAAATACCAATTGAGCAAGATAGCCTTGAAACTAGTGAAGTAGTTGATATTTTTAAAGGCGTTGGATTTAATGCAAAGGCTGATTTAATTAGGCATAGAGGTAATTACTATTCATCTTTTTATAGATTAAATGAGCACGTTGGACTATTTTATGGTCTGATGGTGCCAAACACATCATATTTAGAGGTATTTGATTTTAATAAATATTATAACGGCTTTTTACTTCGTTTACCAAAGGTTGCTAATCCTACAGAAGTTGAAGACCTATTACTACAGCCTCAGCTTTTTGATATTTTTAGAGAGTTTAGTGAGTGGGGGAGAGTATTGCGTGTTACAAAAATTAGTGAATTAAATAAACTAATTGAGAGTAATAACAGAACACCAGACACTTTGATTAAAGTAACAGAAGCACTTCAGGAGAAAAAAATAGCACAAATTGCAGATAGAATAGCATCTAAAAAAGAAGATATTCAAATGGTGCTAATAAGTGGTCCATCTTCGAGTGGAAAAACTACATTTAGCAAGCGTTTATCTATCCAGATGCTTGTTTTAGGAATCTACCCATTAACAATATCGCTAGATAATTATTTTGTTAATAGAAAAGATACTCCACTTGATGAAGATGGAGAATATGATTTTGAGACAATTGAAGCGCTTGATTTAAAGTTGTTTAATGAGCATTTGAAAGCGTTGTTAAATGGTGAAGAGATTGAAGTGCCTAAATTTTCATTCGAAACAGGAGAGAGATTTTACGATGGTGAAAAAATGAAAATGGGACCAGATAATATATTAATAATTGAGGGTATTCACGGTTTAAATCCGCTATTAACAGAGGCAATTGATGATAAACATAAATTTAAAGTCTATGTATCAGCGTTAACTTCGTTAAATATTGACTCTCATACTCGTATCCCAACTACAGACAATCGTTTGATAAGGAGAATAATCCGCGATTATAAATATCGAAAATATTCTGCACAAGATACAATCTCACGTTGGGCAAGTGTACGCCGTGGAGAGGAGAAACATATTTTCCCATTTCAAGAAAATGCTGATGTGATGTTTAATACAGCACTGTTGTATGAACTTCCTATATTAAAGCCCTTTATAGAGCCTATATTATTAGAAGTTCAGCCAAATCAAGAAGAGTATGTAGAGGCATCACGATTGTTAATGTTTTTCAGTTATGTAAAACCATTTGAATTAAATAGTGTACCTCCAACCTCAATTTTGAGAGAATTTTTAGGCGGAAGTAGTTTTTCTTATTAAATAATACTTGACATTTATAATTGTTTAAAATATCTTTACTTCGTTAATACCTTAATTTATTAACCTAATTTATTAAATATGTTAAAAGTTATTTTAAATGGTGCATTAGGAAATGATGCAGAAGTAAAAGATGTTGGAAACAGCAAATTAATTACATTCAATGTTGCAGTGTCTTTAGATTATAAAGATCAGCAAGGTAACAAAGTTGAAAAAACTGAATGGGTTAGAGCAAATATTTGGCGTGGCAAAGAGCAAAGTACCAAAATTGCAGAATATCTAAAAAAAGGAAAAAAAGTATTAATCGAAGGCACACCCGAGGCTGATGCATACAAGTCAAAAGATGGTGAAATAAAATCAAGCCTTTCGGTTAAGGTTAAAGAGGTCGAGTTTTTAAATTAAAAAGTATTATTTTGTTACATTTGAAGGGATTTGAGATTTAGTTCAAATCCCTTTTCTCATTAGATTTTTATATCTCGAATGTTTAAAAAAATATTAAAAGAATATTGGGGTTACGATGGTTTTCGTCCATTGCAGGAGGATATTATACGCTCTGTTTATGATGGGAAAGATACGCTCGGTCTCTTACCAACTGGTGGTGGAAAATCTATAACTTTTCAAGTTCCTGCATTAGCAATGGAGGGGGTTTGCATAGTTGTAACTCCATTAATTGCTTTAATGAAAGACCAAGTTGAGAACCTTAAAAAAAGAAATATAAAAGCAGTGGCAATTCATTCTGGGTTGACCTATAGAGAGATTGTAATTGCTTTAGATAATGCTATATATGGGGGATATAAATTTGTCTATCTATCACCTGAGCGACTAACTACAGAGCTTTTTTTGGAAAAATTGCAACATCTAAATGTAAGTATGTTAGCAATTGATGAGGCACACTGTATATCACAATGGGGTTATGATTTTAGACCATCTTATTTAAAAATTGCAGAGGTTAGAGAACTATTGCCTGATGTGCCAGTGTTAGCCTTAACAGCAACAGCTACGCCAGAGGTGGTAACAGATATTCAGAAACAACTAAATTTTGAAAAAGAGAATCTATTTCAAAAAAGTTTTGAGCGTACAAATCTTATCTATGTAGTTAGAAAAACAGAAGATAAAGAGAAAGAGTTGCTCAATATTTTAAACTCTATTGACGGCAGTTCGGTTGTTTATGTTCGCAACAGGAAAAAAACTCGTGAATATGCAGAGTTTTTGCAGAAAAATGGTGTTAGTGCCGACTATTTTCACGCTGGATTGTCACCAGAAACAAAAGATTTAAAACAAAATCAATGGATGAGCAATGAGTGCAGGGTGATTGTTTCTACCAATGCTTTTGGTATGGGGATTGACAAACCTGATGTTAGAGTTGTTGTCCATTTAGATGCTCCAGATTCGCTTGAAGCATATTTTCAAGAAGCGGGTAGGGCAGGACGTGATGAAGAGCTTGCTTATGCTGTCTTTTTATGGTCTGATATTGATAAACGACAACTAAATAAGTCTGTAACTGATGCGTTTCCCGAGCCAGATGTTATAAGGAATGTCTATGACGGAATATGTAATTATTTTCAAATTGCTGTTGGGTTTGGTGCAGACCAGATATTTAACTTTAATATTGGAGAGTTTTGTAGAAATTTTGGGTTTAATGCAATAACAGTTGTAAACTCTTTGAAAATTCTTGAACGTGCTGGTTATATGCAGTTTGCAGAGGAGTCTAACATACCATCTAAATTGATGTTTTTGGCAAATAATTTTGAAATAGATCGCTTCCAAGATTCATATCCACAGTATAACCATTTAATAAAGACTATTTTACGAAGTTATACAGGACTTTTTACTGAGTTTGTAACTATCGATGATGAGCTTATTGCAAAACGAATGGAAACAACTCGTGAAAACGTATATGAACAGTTGTTAGCTTTAAGTAGATTTAAAATTGTTCACTACATTCCACAGCGCAATACACCATTAATCACTATGCTTGAAAGGCGCGAAGAGATTAAGTATTTACATTTTTCAGATGCCGTTTATAAAGATAGATTAGTTGTATATCGCAAGCGTGTTGACTCTGTGCTTGAGTATCTTACAATATCTCATATTTGTCGTAGTGTATTGTTATTACGCTATTTTGGCGAAACACATAATAGGTATTGCGGCAGCTGTGATGTTTGTATCTCTCGTAAAAAAACATCTCTAAAAGAGAAAGATTTTGGAGAAATAGAAGATGAAATAAAATTAAATTTGAAAGATAAATCTTTGCCAGTAGAGGAGGTTGTAAAGCGTATAGACTATTCGTCAGGTGATGTTTGGGAGGTTATTCATTGGCTCGAAGATGTTGGAAAAGTTCAGTATAATAGAAAAGGAGATATAGAATTACTTAATGATGAGTAAAATATTTCATTGATATTTATTAAATTTGTAACTTGTTAATAATTAATGAATAATTTAAAATGCAACAAGAAGAAACATTTTTACATCCAGTTTACTCGCCCACTGTTATTGAGTTTGTTACGGTAGGAAAGGAGTTTAGTATTTGGTTAGAAACATTAGAAACTCAATCTTCAAAAGACTTTGTTGCAACTGCATTGAAAATTTTACCTCTTTTATATCTGAAAGCAACGATGCTTCCCTTGTTAGAGGCAGAGTTGGAAGAGTATTTAGAACATTTCGTAACTGAGGAAGATTATGAAATTGTTAAATATTTAGTAGAGTTAAAAATGGGACCTTCAGATGATTATCTTGAAGTTTTTACAGCTGAAATGCAACGAAGTGATTTACCATTAACATCTACTGTATCTGAAAATATGGCTGATATTTATCAAGATATTAAAGACTTTTTGATGAATTATCGCACAGCCATTACTGAGATAATGAATGATGCACTTGTAAAGTTAGTTTATAATTTTCAAACTTATTGGGGACAACGTCTTGTGAATGTTTTACGTGCATTGCATCAAGTCTATTACTCTAAAAGTGACTTGGGTGATGATGTGGAAGGTGGTCCTATCAACGAAGAAAATGAGATAAATACAGATAATTGGTTTATAACACAGCGTCAAAGGGATTGGCAAAGTGAACACGGGTTTCTTTTAGATGATGAAGAAGAATAAATATAGCAGATGGAAGGATATAAATTAGATAAAGAAACAATAAATAAACTACCTCTTTGTAGATTTAAGGGAAGAATTTCAATTGTTGAAGAAGAGGAAGATGTCAATCAAATAGTCGAAAAGTTATCGAAAGAAAAGGTTATCGGTTTTGATACAGAAACCAAACCATCTTTTAAAAAGGGTGTTCGAAATTCTATTGCTTTAGTTCAGCTTTCAACTATGAAAGAGGCTTATTTAATTCGTGTTCATCATACAGGATATCCTGAATCTTTAATCCAGCTTTTTAACAACCCTAATGTTATTAAGGTTGGTGTTGGTATTAGGGATGATTTAAGAGGATTAAATAGAGTTATAAAATTTAAACCAAAGGCGTTTGTTGAAATGCAAGATGTTGCAAAAAAGCTGGGAATTAATACAATTAGCCTGAAAGCTCTCTCTGCAATTTTTTTAGAAAAAAGAGTTTCAAAACGCCAACGCCTTAGTAATTGGGAAGCTACAGAACTTTCGAGAGGACAAATTGAATATGCTGCAATTGATGCGTGGGTTGGAGTTAAGATTTATAATAAACTACTATATTTGTACCCAGAGTTCGAACCATTTTATTTCACATTAAAAAAATAAAATTTATATATGCCATTAGCAACAATTTATTTAAAACCAGGCAAAGAGCAGAGCGTAAAACGTTTTCATCCCTGGATTTTTTCGGGTGCAATAAGAAATACAAGTGCAGAGTTAAGTGAAGGAGAGATTGTAAATGTAGAGGATGCTTATGGCAATTTCTTAGGTATTGGCTACTATCAAATTGGATCTATCGCCGTAAGGTTAGTAACTTTTAAGAAAGAGAAGATAGACGAGCAGTTTTGGCTAGAAAAGATAAAAGCAGCCTATGAATTGAGAAAATCTATTGGTATCATCAATAATGAGCAGACAAATGGTTATCGTTTAGTCTATGGTGAAGGTGATAATTTACCTGGATTAATCATTGATATCTATAATAAAACTGCGGTTTTGCAGATGCATACTATCGGTATGTATAATTTGCGTGATGTTATAGTGGATTCTATAAAGTCAATTTATGGAGATGAAATAGAAGCCATCTATGATAAATCTGAAGATACACTACCATATAAAGCCAATGCAAATGCTGATAATGGGTATGTTTTTGGAAAAAGTAGCTCTTTTATAGCAAAAGAAAATGGTCTTCAATTTAATGTTGATTGGGAAAAAGGTCAAAAAACAGGTTTTTTCTTAGACCAAAGAGATAATCGTGCATTGGTCGAAAAATATAGTAAAGATAGGTCTGTACTTAATCTTTTCTGCTACACAGGTGGGTTTTCACTATATGCAATGCGAGGTGGTGCTAAAAAAGTACACTCTGTCGATAGTTCAGAAAGAGCAGTTTTATTGGCAGAGGAAAATGTAGAACTGAATTTTAAAGGCGATGAACGACATAAAGCTTTTGCAAAAGATGCTTTTAAATATTTAGAAAACACAAAACATCAGTATGATTTAATAATTTTAGACCCACCAGCTTTTGCCAAACATTTAAAGGTAGTTCGTAATGCTCTTCAAGGGTATCGCAGGCTTAATACAAAAGCTATTGAAGTTATAAAGCCAGGTGGTTTTATATTCACTTATTCTTGTTCTCAAGTTATTTCAAAAGATGCTTTTAGAACAATGATTTTTTCTGCAGCTGCAAAAGCTGGTAGAGAGGTAAAGGTTATTGATGAGATGAGCCAACCATCAGACCACCCTATAAGTATATATCATCCGGAGGGTGATTACTTAAAAGGACTTTTATTATATGTTGAATAATTTAATTAAAAAAATATCTTGAAATTTACAGAATTTGGATTTGAAGCCTCATTAATGGAAGGCTTAGATGCGATGCAGTTTGAAAATGCTACTCCAATTCAGGAGCAAGCAATACCAACAATATTAGAAGGAAATGATTTGATAGCTTGTGCACAGACAGGTACAGGTAAAACAGCTGCATTTCTGTTACCAATTTTAAATCTCTTAACTAAAAATAGCACAGAGAAATTATCTACATTAATCTTAGTGCCTACGCGTGAGCTTGCAATCCAGATTGATCAACAAATTCAAGGTTTATCATATTTTTTACCAGTTACTTCTTTAGCTGTTTATGGCGGAAATGATGCAGAACTTTGGGGTCAGCAAAAAAATGCAATTATTGAGGGTGCAAATATAATTGTAGCAACTCCTGGAAGGTTGATGCAACACATATCTATGGGATATACCAAATTTGATACTTTGGAATATCTTATTCTTGATGAGGCAGACAGAATGCTTGATATGGGATTTATTGATGATATAATGGAAATTGTTAAAGCTTTGCCAAAAAAGAGACAGACTTTACTTTTTTCAGCTACTATGCCACCAAAAATTAGATCTTTTTCTAAAAGAATCTTGAAACCAAATCCTTCAGAAATTAATATTGCAATATCAAAACCAGCAGAGGGCGTTTTACAAGCAGCATATTTGGTCTATGATAGTCAGAAAAACAACTTGATTTCAGCTTTGTTAAAAGGTAAAGACTTAAAAAGTGTGGTAATTTTTTCTTCAACAAGATTAAAAGTAAGAGAGATTCACGCAGCTTTAAAAAGAGAGGGATTTGTTGCAGAAGCAATTCATTCAGATCTAAGTCAAGATGAGCGTGAGCGTGTAATGCTTGATTTCAAAAATCGAAAAGTTGAAATTTTAGTTGCAACCGATATCATAGCACGAGGTATTGATGTTGATGGAATTGATTTAGTTATAAACTATGATGTTCCCAATGATGCAGAAGATTATGTCCATAGAATAGGAAGAACAGCTCGTGCAAAATCTACTGGGGTTGCACTTACTTTTATCAATGACAAAGAGCAGGTAAAGTTTCACGAAATTGAAAAACTTATTGAAACAGATGTTTATAAATCTCCACTTCCTGAAGGTTTTGATGTAGGTCCAGAGTATAATCCAAAGGCTGTAACAAGTCATAGACGTCGTGGAAATCCTCGTAATTTTAGACCACGTGGTGGTAATCAAAGAAATTTTAGAAGAAATAGAAAACAGTAACTCAAAGTTTATTATAATATTATGATTATAAAAATTATTTCCAAGGAGACTAATATATCTATAAATCAGATAGAGAACACCATTGAATTGTTTGATGGTGGTGCTACAATCCCTTTTATAAGTCGATATAGAAAAGAGATGACAGGTAGTTTGGATGAGGTTCAGATTACAACTATAAAGGAGATGTATGAAAAACTGATTGAGTTAAATAAACGTCGTGAGTTTATACTTGAATCTATCGAAGAGCAAGAAAAATTAACAGATGAGTTAAGAAGCAAAATAGAGTCATCTTGGGATAGTAACGAACTTGAAGATTTATATTTACCATATAGAAAAAAACGTAAAACTCGGGCTGTTGTTGCACGTGAGCGTGGCTTAGAGCCTTTGGCAACTGCAATGATGCTTTATGCAGTTAGAGATGTTGAAGGAAAAGCCGAGGAGTTTTTAACCGATGAGGTTGAAACTATCGAAGATGCTTTGCAAGGAGCTCGTGATATTATTGCAGAGACTGTTAATGAAGACTCTAATGTTAGGGAGATTGCACGACGAGTTTTTGAAAGAGACTCTTTTATCTCTTCAAAAGTTATAAAAGGTAAAGAGGAGGAAGGAATAAAATATAAAGACTATTTCGACTTTGAAGAGTCTATAAAACGTTGTCCATCTCACAGGCTTTTGGCTATTCGTAGAGGTGAAAAAGAGGGCTTTTTACGTGTTTCACTTTCTCCAGATCCAGAAACCATTATTGAAAAAATATCGAATATCTATATAAAAGGAGTAGGGGAAGTTTCTGAACAGATTGAGATGGCTATTGAAGATAGTTATAAACGTTTGTTAGGACCTTCAATAGAAAATGAGATTGCCAAAGTTCAGCGTGAAAAAGCTGAAGAGGAGGCCATTCGAGTTTTTACATCTAATCTGCGTCAATTGCTTCTTTCTCCACCACTTGGTCAGAAGCGCGTTTTAGCAATTGACCCTGGATTTAGAACAGGTTGTAAAGTTGTTTGCTTAGATGAGCAAGGAACTTTGCTTCATAATGAAACTATCTATCCACATCCACCTCAAAATGAACGTAAACAGGCTTTTAAAAAAGTGAGTTCATTGGTTGAGATGTATAATATTGAGAGCATAGCTATTGGAAACGGCACAGCTAGTAGAGAGACTGAGTCATTCATCCGTGCTATGAAATTTCCACACGATGTGCAAGTGTTTGTTGTAAGTGAAGATGGAGCTTCTGTATATAGTGCTAGCAAAACTGCTCGTGAAGAGTTCCCAGATTATGATGTGACTGTTCGAGGTGCTGTTTCTATTGGTCGTAGATTGATGGACCCACTTGCCGAACTTGTTAAAATTGATCCAAAGTCAATTGGTGTAGGGCAATATCAGCACGATGTTGACCAAGCAAGATTGAAAACATCGTTAGATCAAACAGTGGAGTCGGTGGTTAATAATGTTGGAGTTGAGTTGAATACAGCCAGTTATCATCTTTTGACCTATGTTTCTGGACTAGGACCGCAATTAGCAAAAAACATAGTAGAGTATAGAACAGAAAATGGTCCTTATCGTGATAGAAAAAGTTTGCTGAAAGTGCCGCGGTTAGGACCAAAAGCTTATGAGCAAGCTGCAGGTTTTTTAAGAATTAGAGAGGCTAAAAATCCTTTAGATAATTCAGCTGTTCACCCTGAAACCTATGAGGTGGTGAATAAAATGGCTAAAGATTTATCTTGTAGCGTTGAAGATTTAATAAAGGATGATACACTTCGAAAAAGAATAAGATTAGAAAACTATGTGACTGATAAAGTGGGAATGCCAACATTAAAAGATATTATATCTGAATTGGAAAAGCCAGGAA
>CAZHHH010000076.1:0-3443 GCA_964532085.1 uncultured Marinilabiliaceae bacterium | reverse complement strand
AAAGTGGGAATGCCAACATTAAAAGATATTATATCTGAATTGGAAAAGCCAGGAAGAGACCCACGTCAGGTTATAAAAGTATTTGAGTTTTCACCAGATGTAAGATCTATTGAAGACTTAAAAGAAGGTATGATATTGCCAGGTATTGTGACTAATATTACAAATTTTGGAGCATTTGTAAATGTCGGTGTAAAACAAGATGGACTAGTCCATATAAGTCAATTGGCTGATAAGTTTGTTTCAGATCCAAACGAGGTAGTTGTTCTATACCAACATGTAAAAGTAAAAGTTGTTAGTGTCGAAATTGATAGGAAAAGAATTCAACTATCAATGCGATTTTAATTTTACTTTATTAATATCCTCAATAATTGAAGATTGGAAATCGTAAAATAATTGTACTAAATCTTTATTTGAATAGAGTAAACTGTCAGTTCTCTCAATATTCAACTCATCGTTATGCAATTGTTGAATAGTTGATGTGTTTGTGTCATAAAGTTGTACTCTTTTTTGCCCTAAGGAAATTAGCGCAATTAGTAGAACGTAAAAAAGAATAACAATGGTTCTCATATTTAAAAGGTTTGTTAGGTATATAAAATAGTTGAGTTGCTCGTTCTTTTGTAATATAACGGCTTTATTATTAGTTTATTGTGTAAATTTGTTAATATATGTTTAAAAATTGGTTTTTTCTAACGCTTGATGCAAATCTTCTATTAAATCAGTGATATGTTCAATACCAATTGATAATCTTAATAATCCTTCATCTATTAACATGTTTTGTTTGGTTGCATCGTCTAAACTCCAATATATAGTGGAGTAGGGGTGAATGACCATTGATTTATTGTCACAAAAATTAGTTCCTCTTCTTATCATTTTTAACGAGTCCATAAATTTAAAGCACTTTTCTTTAGTTCCTAAGTTTAGACTGATTAATGCTCCAGCACCTTTGGGAAAGTATTTTTGTGATAAGTTGTTTTGATACGATTCATCTAAAGACGAATATTCAACGCTCTTAACATGCTTATTATTTAATAAAAACTGAGCAACTTTTAAAGCGTTTTCGTTTACTTTATCTATTCTTAATGTAAGCGTTTCTAACCCTAATAGTTGTAACCACGCATTACTTGGTGATAAACATGCTCCAATGTTTCTATATATTTCACCATATAGTTTTTTTATAAATGCCTTGCTACCAAATTGGTTATACTCATTTTCTAATTTTGGTACCTTTGACCATTTTTCACTTTCGTAAGTAAGTATTGTTCCACCAATTGAGGTTGCACCACCTGAAATAAATTTTGTATTTGAAAATACTTCAATATCTATTTTATATTTTTTTGATTCAAATAGATAAGGTGTTAAAACACTATTATCAACAATTAATAATAGGTTATTCTTTTCAGCTAAATTAGAGATAGCTTCAATATCATATATTATTAATTGCGGATTTGTTGGTATCTCTAGAAAAATAGCTCTAGTATTTTTATCAATAGACTTTTCTATCTCTTCAATACTATTTAAGTCTAAAAACTTAGTCTCTACTCCAAATGAAGATAGCGTAGATTCAAAGAAAGAATATGTGTTTCCAAAAAGATAATTCGATGTAATAATGTTTTCACCTTTTTGACAAATGGTGAAAAATACATTAGAGATTGCAGCCATTCCAGAGCTAACACAAATAACATCATCTGCGTTACTTAGTACTTTAATACTATCCTGAAGTGCGTTTACAGTAGGGTTTGAAATTCTCGAGTATGTATATGCATCTGATTCTCCTCTAAAAGCAACTTCCATTTCATTGGAGGTATTAAAATCAAATGAAGCAGATTGATAAATAGGTGTTTTAAGGCTATTATATTTGTCTTTGCTCTCTATAGATTCATTCCCGTGAATTAATTTGGAACTTATATGTCGCATTATTCATTCATGTTTTTATAATTTTGGTCTATAAAACTATATCTAAAAATTTAATAAATAAAATTCACATCGATAGCATCTTCATTTTTTTTATTTTATTAACTTTAGTGTTAAATAATTAGGAAAGTTATGACTCTTTTTTAAGAATATTATATTTTTTATTTATTTATTATTGTTGTCCGAGTAAATAGAGTAAAATGATTTTTAACTTGTTGATTATCATTTGAATCTAGTGATTGATGATAGGAGAGTCTTTTCTTCATTTACTCTGCCTTTTTATCGGACAATAATTTTAGTTATAATTTAATTGCTTTTTTTTAATCTTCTAATTAAATCATTATGTAATATATGTAAGTTTTTTGTCAATTAAGGTTGGTTGTGGTCATTTTAACATTTACTAATTAGAAAATGAATATTGTTCTAATTATTTTGAATTTTCTCAGTAAAAAAAGTAAATATGTAGAAGATTATTTAAACTTTGTATACAAGATTGTAGAGACTCTAATGTTTGTCTCTACAATCATATTTTTTACAAATTAATTTTTTTGTTGCTAATGCCTTTACACTAACTTTCTAAAATAATTAAATATTAAAAGAGATTAATCTTTCACACATCTCACAGAGTGCCCATAATATTCAAATAGATACAGTGTTAACATGTTTGTTTGTGTAAATAGTGAATATGAGGTTGTGAATGTATGTCCACCTGTTATTGATTTGTTGGCTGTCCAATAAAAACCATGTTTTGTGATATTATCGAATTTAGAAGAAGTTCTAACTCCCCCAGGTAGTGCTGAAAATCCAATGCTATTTGTTGCTAAATAGTTTGGAGACCTCCAATATTCGGTACCTGTTGCTTTTAAATTACCCCAAGCTTCAATAATACCCCCAGCCTCTTCTATA
The DNA here is from genome assembly GCA_964532085.1 of uncultured Marinilabiliaceae bacterium. Taxonomy (GTDB): domain Bacteria; phylum Bacteroidota; class Bacteroidia; order Bacteroidales; family Marinilabiliaceae; genus CAZHHH01. The sequence goes on along the minus strand of CAZHHH010000076.1, from coordinate 626 downwards.
AGTTCTTGCCATTCTGCAGTTGTGGAAACGTGCCAGCCATCAGGGCAGATGTTTCTTTCATCATTTACTGCATACCAGTTATAAAGTTTTCCATAAGGATTATTGTAATCTTCATTGTTATCATAATAGCACCAAGCGGCTGATTCTTCTGATCCTTTTGCATCTTTCAGAGATTTCCATTCAGATTGATCGGTTACATTTTTTATAACATCTCCATTGGCAAATTTTGTAGTACGTAAGTTTTCTGCCATCCACTCTGTGCCTGTAGAAAGCACTATTGTTGTATAAGTATATCCATCAGCTTTAACTCCTTTGCCATAAACAATGCTTTGTTCGTTGCTATCCTCTTGGTCATCGTCATCACCATCTTGGCCATCATTATTAGATGAGTCTTCGCTTTCTTCCTCATTTCCATCTTCCCCATTGGAGTCATTGGTAGAGTCGTTCTCTTGCTCTGTATCTGTTACGTCAGGATTTTCATTCTCTTTTGTACATGAGTATATAACAGATAAACTCAATAGTATAACTAGTAAAAATTGTATCTTTTTCATAACTGAAGTTTTTAGATTGTTTTATAACCCTATAACAAGTTTATTATGTTTTTGTTCATGAAAAAATCTAACTCT
>CAZHHH010000075.1:0-14064 GCA_964532085.1 uncultured Marinilabiliaceae bacterium | reverse complement strand
CGGTCAACTTGTGCATCACTATGTTTATAGATAAATAGTACTAATACTAATAGGAAACTTCTAATTATCTTATTATAGGTATTCATAATGTCTATAAAAAAATTGTTATAACAAAACTGTCAAAAATAAAACAAATTACTCAATTATGCATTAACAAAGCCACATATAATATGTTAAATAAATTGCATTATGCATAATGTCAGAGATCATATCCATGTTTAGTTAAGTAGTTCCTAGTACTTTATAAAATGTTTGTTGTTGAAGTTTTTAGGTTTTGGTCTTGATTAAATTATATTGTGTTAGGGTCTGAAACCCTATATACAATCAATATTCAAGGCAAATATATCATTTTGTTGAAATAAACAATAATTTCCTCTCAACTTATTACGATTTAAGGTTTTTTAAGTTTCACATTTAGTGCTATATTTTTACTCATAATTTTATACTCTTCATTATAATTTTTCTAATAGATAAAATTATGTACTTTTGTTGCAACTCTTTTTTCTGTTATTAAACAATAGGGAAAGAGTTTTTTTAATAGTTTTAATATTAAAACTATCGTTTTATATATAATAATAAAATAGAAACTTTAAAGATGAAAGTATTAAAATTTGGTGGTACATCCGTAGGTACGTCCGAAAGTATAAAAAATTTAAAAGAGATAGTTTTAAAAGCTGATTCTCAAACCATAGTTGTTGTTAGTGCTGTTTGTGGAGTTACTGACAAACTTATTTCAGTTGCAAAACTAGCAGAAAAAGGTGATGAATCTTGCTTTACAGAACTTGATAATATAATTTCTACTCATAAAGATATTGTATCAGAACTTTTTGGTGATAAAAGTGATGAAGTTTTACAGTTAATTGACCCCGAAATTGAGAAACTGAAAGTTGTAGTCCATGGCCTTTATTTAATTAAAGAACTTGGGAATCGTAGTTTTGACACTATAATGGGAATGGGTGAAAGACTTTCATCTAAGATTGTTGCTGAATATATTGGTGCAGGTTGGTATGATAGTCGTGATTTTATAAAAACGAACTTTGAATTTGGAAAAAATCAAGTACAAATTGAGAAAACCAAAACACTTTTAGCACCATTGAAGTCTAAGCTTGGAAAAATTTCAATGTTTCCTGGTTTTATAAGTAGTAATGATAATGATGAAAATACTACTTTGGGTCGTGGTGGTTCAGATTATACAGCCGCTCTGTTAGCTTCTACATTTGATGCTTCAGAACTTCAAATTTGGACAGATGTTGATGGGTTTATGACAGCAGACCCTAAAATTATAAGTAGAGCATACAGCATTGATAGATTAAGTTATGCAGAGGCTATGGAACTTTCACATTTTGGTGCAAAAGTGATTTATCCTCCAACAATTTTGCCAGTTTATAAAAATAATATTCCAATTAGAATTAAAAATACTTTTAAGCCGGAGGCTGAGGGTACTTTAATAAATGGTGAGAAATGTGTTGATGATAAAAGATTAATAAAAGGTATATCATCAATTAAAAATGTTTCGTTGCTTACGCTTCATGGCATTGGTATGGTTGGTGTTACTGGTATTTCAATGCGTCTTTTCACAGCTTTGGCGTCTGAGGAGATAAATGTTATACTGATTTCGCAAGCATCATCTGAAAATAGCATAAGTGTAGTTATTGAAACATCACAAGCAGAGCTTTCTAAAGAGCTTTTAACAAAAGAGTTTGCTCGTGAAATAGAGTTGCGTCATATTAATAATATATCTATCGAAAATGATATGTCTGTTGTGGCTATTGTAGGAGAGGGGATGCAACGAACTACCGGAATTTCTGGAAAATTATTTAAAGGATTAGGTAAAAACGGTATAAATGTTTTTACAATTGCACAAGGTGGCTCTGAGATAAACATTTCAATTGTTATAAAAGAAAAAGATATTAGAAAAGCGATGAACTCAATTCACGAGGCGTTTTTCTTATCGGATTATTCTCGTTTGAATCTGTTTCTTGTTGGAAAAGGAACTGTTGGTGGCAAGTTATTGCAACTAATAGCTGACCAATCAGATAAATTGCAGAAAGAGAATAAATTACGCATAAGATTAGTTGGGGTTGCTGGTAGTCGCAATATGATTTTAGACCGCGAGGGACTAGATCCAAATAGTGTGATTGAAGATATCGATACAAAGGGTGAAAATGGCACTATTGAAGATTTTAAGCAAAAAATGATTGATATGAACGTTGCTAATAGTGTTTTTGTTGACTGTACAGCAAGTGAAGAGGTTGCAAGCATTTATCAATCTGTGCTTGAAGCTAACATATCAGTTGTTACTGCAAATAAAATAGCTAGTTCGTCGAGTTATGAATCATATTCAAAGCTTAAAAAGACAGCTCGAGATAAAGGTGTTAAATTCTTCTTTGAAACTAATGTGGGAGCGGGGTTACCAATCATTGCTCCAATTAATGATTTAGTTAGAAGTGGTGATAAAATTATTCGACTTGAGGCAGTTGTTTCTGGTACATTGAACTTTATAGCCAATGAGTTGGCTGCAGGAGGAATTCTTTCAGAAGTTATTCAAGATGCTAAAGATAAAGGATTTAGTGAACCAGATCCACGAATAGATTTAAGTGGTACTGATGTGGTTCGTAAGCTTTTAATCTTAGGTAGAGAGTCTGGCTATGTGCTAGAGGAGGAAGATGTTGTTGTTGAGCCATTTGTTGATCAAAAATATCTTGATGCACCATCATTGGATGACTTTATGAATCAAGTTAAAGAGCTTGATGAACAATATAAAGAGCAATCAGAAAAGTTGTCTGCAGAAAACAAACGACTAAGATATGTTGCTAGACTTGAAGATGGCAAAGCAAAAGTTGGTTTGATGGAGGTTGATAATACGCATCCTTTCTATGATTTGGAGGGAAGTAATAATATGGTTTTAATTTGGACAGCTAACTATTTTGAGCATCCAATGCAGATAAAAGGTTATGGTGCTGGTGCGGAAGTAACAGCCGGTGGAGTATTTGCAGATGTTATTAAAGTGGCAAATGTTTAAAACCTTTAAATAATAAAATATTGAAAAGAGACAGACGGCCGTCTGTCTCTTTTTTTAATTATTATCAACAACTTTCCCAGAAGATTGATATATTTGAGTTTCTATTTTTTCAAAATTAATTTCTGGTTTTCCTATATAATAAATATTACCGCTAGAATATATTTTTGCATCTAAACTATTTGATACATTTAAAAATGCGTCACCAATTGACTTTTGAAAAATAGTAATTTTATCAGCTTTTAAATCACTTCCATTTAGTTCGGCCGCACCTTCAATTGTAGTTCTAAGCTCTTTCACTTCTCCAGATAATCTATTTACACTTTGATTAGCTTTTCCGTAAGCAGAATATTGTAGCTTATTCCCCACTAAGTTTATATCTGTTTCGGCATAACCACCTCTACTGTTTATGGTTATGTTGAAATTATTGAAGTGTACTGTGTCATTAGATTTAAGTTTGCAAGGTGCATTTATAATTATATGCTTTATATTTCCCGATGATAAATATATGTTCCCAACACGCTTTTCTTGTAGATGTGTCTCTTTATTATGTTTTATTTTAAGTTTATTACTGTCGGTTATAAAAATGTAGTTTTCAATTATAAAATCAATTCCTTCCATTCTTATAATATCTATGCTACTTTCGTCAAAAATTATGTTGCATGAAGATTCTAATATCAGTGTATCAAAATTTGGCAAATCAATTTCTGACTCTACAATATCTCCATCCATTTTTAATTCAAAAATGTAAGAACAGCTAGTTAGGAGGAGAATTAAGAATATGTAATATAATTTTTTCATTGTATTAAGATTTATATTTCCACCTATAGCCAATACCAAATTCAATAAATTCAGCTGTAAAAAAGTTGGCTTTTATTCCAAAATTTGCAACTAGGTTATTATAAATTTCATACCTAATCCCAACTCGTGCATAGACAGGCTGTAATGGTTTTGTCTGCTTATATAGATATGCTCCAACAGTAAAAAACATTGTAGATTTTCCTAGATATGACTCCATTGTTGCGTAACTGCCTGCAAATAGAAAGTCTTTTCCTCCATATTTTTTATAAACATCTATATCATTCGTTTCTTCCCATGCGTATGGTGCGCCACCAAACCTAAACACTTCAGCACCTATACCATAAGCTCTTGTTTTATTTTTGTGCCAAAGATGAGTTATTGCAGCCGTTCCCGATAAATATTTTTTAGAATTATAGATACTAGGTTGATTTCTACCAACATTTAAAGTTGTGAGTAGCTCTCTGGAATTAGATTTTTGTGGTTTTTGTTTAACTCTTTTCTCATCTTGAAAAGTTGCAAAATCATATACAATACCTCCCGTTAAAGAAACTGTATTAATGCCATTATTAGGTTTTGTTGAAGAGCCATTACTCATATGATTAAGTGAAAATGAAGCTAATATTGATAAGTTATTTGTCAATCTATAATTTGCTTTGAGTCCAAAGCCTATATAAGCATTAAAGTGTGAGCCAAATACATTATTTCGTGGATTAGTTTTATAATGATATGGTTTATCTGCATATCCTAAACCTAAAGCAACTTTGTATCTAAGAGAAAAATTATGCCACTGTAAAATATTGAAATTCACATAAGGAAATAAGGCATATCCACTTCCAAAAATCTCTTTTCTTCCAAAAGTATTATACCAAAAACCTATTCCTGTTTCAATGTTATAAAAGTTTTTCTCCCAAGAATCTTGTTTAAATCTTTGTCTAATTAACGATAGTTCAAATCCACGTGCATAATCGTCAATAAGATATATCATATTAGTATGATGCGGGACAGTAATTCCTTGATGATATTGAATTTCTGCCGCATATCTCGTAGAATCTGACTTTAAAATTTGACCAAAGGTTAAATTTTGTATTATAAGTAAAGTTGTAATTATTAAAATTCTGTATCGGTTAAGTTTCACAATGAGCAATTTAATAAACTCCCAAATTACTATGAATTTGGGAGTTGTAATATTTATTCTAAATAAGTATATCCATAAAGTCCTGAACGATACATTGATAAAAATTCTTTTCCTTCTTTGGCTGAAATTTTTCCATTTTTAACAGAAGCTGTTACCCATGTTTCAACAGTTCTAACAAGCTTCTTAGGATTATATTCAACATATTCTAATACTTCAGCTACTGTCTCTCCGTCAATGATTTGCTCGATTTTATAATTGTTTTGGCCCGCGGTTACGTGTACCGCATTGGTGTCACCAAAAAGATTGTGTAAATCGCCCAAAATCTCTTGATACGCCCCAACTAAGAAAACGCCAATATAGTAACTTTCATTATTTTTCTTGTTGTGTACAGGTAAATAATGAGAAATATTTCTTGTTGCTATAAAATTGTCAATTTTACCATCAGAATCACATGTAATATCTTGAATTGTTGCGTTCCTAGATGGTTTTTCATTCAATCTGTGAATTGGCATTACAGGAAATATTTGGTCAATTGCCCATGAGTCTGGCAGCGATTGAAAAAGAGAGAAGTTACAAAATAGTTTATCAGCTAATAGTTTTGATAAATTTCTAAAATCATCTGGTATATGTTTTAAAGATGATATCATATTATCGATATCATAAGCTATAGCCCAAAACAGTCTTTCAATTTTTGCTCTAGTCTCTAAATCAAGCATTCCAAGGCTAAATCTATCAAGAGATTCTTCTCTAATTTGCACTGCATCATGCCATGTCTCAAGCATACGTGGTTGATTTAGTAGATTCCATAATTCATAAATTTCATGCACTAATTCATGATCAGTCTCTACTATTTCGTCAACTTCATCATTCCATATCGATGGTGAAGCAGATTCAAGTACTTCAAATATTAAAACAGAGTGATGAGCAGTTAATGAACGGCCAGATTCTGTAATAATATTTGGATGTGGTAAATTCTCTTTGTTTGCAGCATCAACAAAGTGATATACAGAGTCATTAACATATTCTTGAATAGAATAATTGATGCTACTACCGCTAATTGATGATCTAGTGCCGTCATAATCTACACCAAGTCCGCCACCTATATCTACAAATTCTATATTAAAACCGTGCTTATGTAGTTGAACATAAAATTGAGCAGCTTCTCTTAGTGCTGTTTTAATTCTCCTAATTTTTGTCACTTGACTGCCTATATGGAAATGGATTAGCTGAAGTGAACTCTCTATCTTATTAGCTTTTAGAAAATCAAGCGCATCTAAAAGTTCACTTGAAGATAGACCAAACTTACTTTGATCACCGCCAGATTCTTCCCATTTGCCACTACCAGTGCTAGCAAGTTTTATCCTGATACCAATATTTGGTGTTATTTTTAATCTTTTAGCAACTGAAGCTATTAATTTTAGTTCGTTTGGTTTTTCTACTACAATAAATATTCTTTTACCCATTTTTTGGGCTAAAAGTGCAAGTTCAATATAATCTTCATCCTTATATCCATTGCAAATAATAATAGAATCTGTTTCAGTATTTATCGCTAAAACTGCGTGTAACTCGGGTTTAGAGCCAGCCTCTAAGCCAATATTAAACTTTTTTCCGTGACTAACAATTTCCTCAACTACTTGACGCATCTGATTTACCTTAATAGGATAAACCAAAAAGTTTTGAGCATTATATTCATACTCTTTTGTTGCTATTTGAAAGCAATTTGAGATTGTGTCAATACGATTATCCAAAATATCTGGAAATCGTACGAGCACAGGATTAGCTACATCACGAACAACAAGTTCGTCCATTAGCTCTTTAAGGTCAATTTCGCTCTTCTCTTTTAATGGAGTTACAGCAACATTACCTTTCTCGTTGATTCGAAAATAATCAACACCCCAGCCGTTGATATTATACAACTCAGCTGAATCTTCAATACGCCATTTTCTCAATTTACATCTACTATTAAAATATTAAACAATCATATAATTATAATACAATTTTAAATTAGAGTGTAAAACTATAACAAATATTTATTTGTTTGTTGGTTTTCGTTTTAAAAATCTGTTTTTATTGTGAAAAAGGGTGAATTTAGAGGATAGAGGAGTAGGGGCGCTCCTATGTGAGCGACCTAAAATTAGTTGAAAGATGATAATTTGGGGGCAGTTCGGCTCCGCTCACTGACCACACTACTATGTGAGCGACCTAATTTTTTTTATTCCATATCAGTTTCTATTTTTGTAGTAATCAAATTAATAAAAAGTATAACATCAAATAAAATCGATATGCAGTTGAAACAGTTATTTGCATTAGTCACTATTTTAATGCTGACCTCCTGTGGGTTTTTAAAATCAACAGATAAAAGTAGTATTGTTGAGCCCATAAAAGTTGCTTGTGTTGGAAATAGTATAACCTATGGTTTTGAAATCCCTAACCGTGATAGTTTGTCTTATCCAGCTCGTTTACAAGAGATGCTAGGTGATGGGTGGATAGTTGGAAATTTTGGTATTAGTGCTAGAACATTGATGTATTCTGGCGATTTACCTTATGCAAATGAAGATATTTTTATAAAAGCAAAAGAGTTTAACCCTGATATAGTTATAATAAAGCTGGGTACAAATGACACTAAACCTCACAACTGGGAGCATAAAGATGATTTTATTGAAGATTATAAAAGGTTTGTTTCAGAGTTTCAGAATCTTGACTCTTCGCCTTTAGTTGTTGCTGTAAAAGTTGTTCCTGCATTTCCCGAAAGGTGGGGAATTAGAGATAGTATTATAAAAAACGAGCTAAATCCAATGATTGAGCAAGTGGCAAAAGAGTTAGGCATACCATTAATTGATATGCACACACCTTTTATTGATAAGAGTGAACTTTTTCCTGATAAAATACATCCAAATATTGAGGGAGCTAATCTTATGGCAGAAAAAGTTTATGAATTTATTAAAGAAAAACAGAAGCTGTAAATTGTTGATAATTATGTTTGTATCACTCTCTATATGGCTTTTTTAGTTATTTTAAGAATATATTTTGTCTAAAAAAGTTTTGTATTAAGCAATTTTGTATATCTTTGCACCGTCTTTGAAAGAAAGAAGACATTTTATCATAGTTATAAAGTATAGATTCCGTGGCTTAATTGGATAGAGCATCTGGTTACGGCCCAGAAGGTTGGGGGTTCGAATCCCTCCGGGATCACAAAAAAGAGATAGTTTTTAATAAATTATCTCTTTTTTTTATTTAAGAATATTTCAAATATCTATATTTGTCAATTGAATTTTTTAAAATAAATATTAGTAAGATAATGGCAATTGAATTCCAAATCCAGAAAACAGCTCAAACTGCAATCAAATCTTTGTATAGTGCAGATGTTGAACAAAAACAATTACAAGTTCAATTAACTCGTAAAGACCAAAAAGGTGATTATACTTTAGTTGTTTTTCCTTTATTGAGATTTTCAAAAAAGAGTGCTGAAGAGACAGCAAGTGAAATAGGGGAATTTATAAAAAATGAACTCTCTGAAATTGCTTCATTTGAGGTGATAAAGGGTTTTTTAAATCTTACATTATCTACCGAACATTGGTTAGCTCAATTAAATAAATATAATAGTGATTCTGATTATGGATTTAAAAAAGCTAAAAAAGATTCACCTTTAATGATGATAGAATATTCATCGCCAAATACCAATAAACCTCTTCATTTAGGGCATATACGTAATAATTTGTTAGGATATTCACTATCTCGAATTGCTGAGGCAAACGGTTTTAATGTTGTAAAAACAAATATTGTAAACGATCGTGGTATTCATATTTGTAAATCAATGCTTGCTTGGCAAAAGTGGGGGAATGGTGAAACACCTCAATCTTCTGGTATAAAAGGTGACCATTTGGTGGGAAAATATTACGTTAAATTTGACCAAGAGTATAAAGCTGAAGTTGCTAAACTTGTTGAAACAGGAATAAGCGAAGAGGAGGCAGAAAAATCATCGCAATTAATGATTGAAACACGCCAAATGCTTCTTGATTGGGAAAATGGTAAAGAGGATGTCGTAAAACTGTGGGAAACTATGAATCAATGGGTTTATGATGGGTTTGATGTTACTTATGATAAACTTGGAGTTGATTTTGATAAAATATATTATGAGTCTGATACATACACTGTTGGTCGTGATATGGTTTTAAAAGGACTGGAAGATGGAGTGTTCTATAGACGTGAAGATGGCAGTGTTTGGGCAGATTTAACAGAAGATGGACTTGATGAGAAAATTTTACTTCGTTCAGATGGTACTTCTGTATATATGACTCAAGATGTGGGAACTGCAAAGCTACGTTTTGATGATTATCCTATCGATGAGATGATATATGTTGTTGGAAATGAGCAAGATTATCATTTTAAGGTTTTGTCTTTTGTATTAGATAAATTAAATTTCAGTTGGGGAAAAGATTTATTCCACTTTAGTTATGGAATGGTTGAGCTTCCAGATGGTAAAATGAAATCTCGTGAAGGTACTGTTGTTGATGCTGATGATTTAATTGACGATATGGTTAATACTGCCCGCGAAATGTCTAAAGAGTTGGGAAAACTTGATGGGTACAGTGAAAAAGAGGCAGAAGATGTGTATGAAATGATTGCATTGGGAGCACTCAAGTATTTTATGTTAAAAGTGGACCCAAAAAGAAATATGACGTTTAATCCTGCAGAGTCTATTGATTTTAATGGAAATACTGGGCCATTTATTCAATATACACACGCTAGAATAAAATCTATTTTTAGGAAAGCTGATAAAGATGGAATAGAATATAATAGTACATCATCTTTAAATGCAATCATTTCAGAAAAAGAACTCTCAATAATAAAGACATTAGGAAATTTTAAAAATATAGTTACTGATGCAGGTGAAAGTTATAGCCCCGCAATTGTTGCAAACTATGTTTATGATTTAGCAAAAGAGTTTAATCAATTCTATCACGACAGTCCTATACTTTTTGAAGAGGATGCAGAGTTGCGTAATATGCGATTGGCAATTTGTCAATCTACTGCAACTACCATTAAGAAAAGTATGTGGCTATTGGGCGTAGATGTTCCAGAAAAGATGTAAAAGAGATTATCCCAATTTGTCCATTAAAAGAAATGGAGTTCAATATTACTAATTTTTTTATACAAAAGGGAGCTTAAAAACTTAATAAATAACCCCTAAATTAGCTTCGCTGAACGTTGTTTCCCTAAAGGGGACTTTTAGACCTGCTGGTTAATGTCAACAAGCTGGGTCTTAGCCCCCTTTAGGGGGTTGGGGGTAAAACGTAATAGAATGTAAAATGAAAAAACATCTTAATATTCTATCAAATAGAGCACCACTAAGTATACATCAATAATTAATCTATGAATAATTTGGCTAATGGGCACTTTGGAGTTATTTTTTAAATAATAGATCCTTAACTTTATGAAAAAAATTGCTTTGCTGCTTGTTGCAGTAGTTATGGCTGTTTCTGTATATTCTAGACAATATACAATTAGTGGGCAGATATCAGACGCCAATAGTGGTGAAACATTGATTGGTGCGACTATAATTGATTTGCTGTCAAAAAAAGGTGTGGTCACCAACCCTTATGGGTTTTACTCATTAACATTGCCCGAGGGTGAGATAAATCTTAGCATATCTTATGTTGGCTATGCTACTCAAAATTTAGACTTCATTTTATCAAAGGATACTACGTTAAATATAAAGCTTGATTCTTCAATTGAGCTATCCGAAACAGTAGTGTATGGCCGAAGAACAGAAGTCGGGGTAAGAGGAACTCAAATGAGTGCGATTGAAGTACCTATCGAACAGGTAAAATCAATACCATCGCTATTGGGTGAGGTAGATTTGATTAAGGCATTACAACTTTTGCCTGGCGTTCAAGGAGGTACAGAAGGTTCTGCAGGTATGTACGTTAGAGGTGGAGGCCCTGACCAGAATTTACTACTTTTAGATGGTGTTCCAATCTATAATGTAAATCATCTATTTGGCTTTTTCTCAGTTTTTAATGCTGATGCAATAAAAAATGTAACGCTTTATAAAGGTGATTTTCCTGCACGATTTGGCAGTCGCCTTTCTTCTGTTCTCGATATTAGAATGAATGATGGAAATATGCGTGAATATCACGGTAGTGTGAGTGTTGGCTTAATTTCATCAAAGTTGAATTTTGAAGGACCAATAATAAAGGATAAAACAAGCTTTAATATCTCTGCAAGACGTACTTATGTAGATGCATTAGTTCGGCCTCTACTTAAATTGACTCCCTCGTCTGAAAGAATAGATGCAGGATATTATTTTTATGACTTTAATGGAAAGATAAATCACAAACTCTCTGAGAAAGACCGACTATATCTTAGTTTTTACTCTGGTGATGATGTTATTTATATGAATGTTGAAGAAAAAGGCACTTCCTATGGTTATCATAACGATGTAGAGTATGAAACAGAGAGTTTAAGTAAAATGAAAATGAATTGGGACTGGGGCAATTTAGTAACAGCTTTGCGTTGGAATAGAATAGTAAATCACAAGCTGTTTTTAAATACTACAGCTTCTTATACTCGTTATCGTTTTATACTCGGAATGAATGAGCAGTATAGTGAGAAGCCATCTTTAAATAGCGATTATAACTACAAATTAGGATATAATTCAGGAATTGAAGATTATTCAGGTCGTATTGATTTTGATTATATTCCAAATAATAATCATGATATAAAATTTGGAGCTAACTATACGTATCATTCTTTTAAGCCAGGTGTAATCTCCTTAAAAGAGAAAACATCATGGGATAGCCCTCAATCTACAGCTTCTGGTGATAAACCAATTTATACAAGTGAAATGTCTTTATATCTTGAAGATAATATCACTTTTACAGATTATCTGAAGATGAATATTGGACTCCATAATTCAACCTTTTCTGTTCAGCAAAAGATTTATAATTCTCTTGAACCGCGCATCAGTTCTCGAATTCTGTTATCCGATGTTTGGTCTGTAAAGGCAGCTTATGCACGTATGTCTCAACACATTCATTTATTAACAAATAGTAATGTTAGTATGCCTACAGATTTATGGGTTCCTGTAACAAAGCGTATCGAGCCAATGACTGCAAATCAATACTCATTAGGTGTTTTTTATAATTTCATGAATGAAATAGATTTTTCATTAGAAGGTTATTATAAAATAATGTCAAATATTATTGAATATAAAGATGGTGCAAGTTTTTGGGGCTCTTCTACTGGTTGGGAAGATAAAGTTGCTATGGGTGATGGATGGTCATACGGTGTTGAGTTTTTAGCACAACGCTCTTTTGGTAAAACCACTGGTTGGTTTGGATATACATGGTCAAAATCAGATAGATTATTTGATAGGCCAGGAGAAGAGTTGAATTTTGGAAAGAGTTTTCCTGCAAAATATGACAGAAGACATGATATAAGTGTTGTAGCTTCGCACAAGTTTAGTGAAAAGATAGATATTTCTGGAACATGGGTTTTTAGTAGTGGAAATTCTGGAACGTTAGCTCTTCAAACTTATGAAGGGATAGAGGCTGACCAATATGGAAACGATAACCATAGATTAGAATATATATCATCAAGAAATAATTATCGTTATCCAAATTATCATAGGTTTGATATTGGAATAAACTTTCATAAACAAAAGAAATATGGCAAAAGAACCTGGAATTTAAGTGTATATAATGCATATAACCAGTTAAATCCATTTGTAATTTATATTAACGAGGATGGCTATTGGAATGGAGATGATTGGGTGGATGTATTAAAATTGAAGCAAGTTTCACTGTTTCCACTCATTCCATCAATTAGTTACACATATAAATTTTAAAATTATGAAAAGATACATATATACATTCATTTTAGCCTCTCTACTTTTTGTTTCGTGCGAAAAAGAGCTTGAGTTTAAAGGAGAAGTTGTTGAACCAATGTTGGTTGTAAATAGTGTGTTTTTACCAGACACTAATATTGAAGTTTCACTGACGCAAAGTCGTTTTTTTCTTAACAGTAGTAATGAAAATTATAGAAAGATAACTGATGGAGATGTTGATTTATATGTGAATGGTGAGTTTAAAGAAAAATTAGCATATAAAAAGAAGGAAGTTATTAATGAGTTTGATTATTCATTTTATGATGATTCTTATCAAGAACCTGAAGAGATGGTTTATATTTCAGATTATAAACCAAAGGTTAACGATGAGCTTCAACTTAAAGCTGCTGCACCAAAGTTAAATTCGGTTTATACAAATATCATTAAAGTGCCACATTCGGTTGAGATTTTATCAAGTAATATATCAAACTATCGGGCTCAGTTAAATAAGTTTTTTTGGGGAGATAATGATTTTTTTATCCCGATTGAAGAGAAAGGTGCTGAAATGATTGATGATGAATATGAATTTGCAAATAATTCGTATTACTTAAAGGAGGAGTTTAATTTGCAGTTTGATTTTCAAGAGGAGGCAAAAACTAATAATTATTATATTTTAGAGATAGTTTCTAATAAAATATCCTCAAACGGAAGACAAATTTATCAAAAGCTAAATCATAAAAAGAAAAATTTTACAGATGATGGTTTTGGTATTGATTTTAACAGTTTTACTATCAAGAATAGTGTTTTTGCACAAAATTTAGATGTGGAAATCACCATTTTTGAAGATGAATTTTATGAAATGAGTGATTATTTTATATTTGATGATGGATTAATTGATGGCGATCGCTTTAAATTTGACTTAGATATAACTATTTCGAATAATGTAGAATTATCATCAGAACAGAAATTATTAAAAAATGAATTGATAATTATACTAACTCATCTTTCAAAAGAGTATTTTTTATACAAAAAAAGTTTAGATGCATATTTAGAAGAGTCTTATTCTCTTTTTTCTGAGCCAATTCAAGTTTATACAAATATTAATAATGGTATAGGAGTATTTGCAACAAAAAACAGCTCAAAATATGTAATTAATTTGCCCACATATTTCGAAGAATAAATTAAGAGATTAGTTTGTTATTTGAAATTTATTTATAAATTTGGTAAAGATATGTGTAACCAAACTCTAATTTATGAGAAAAATTTCAATTTTTATCTCTC
>CAZHHH010000074.1:0-14193 GCA_964532085.1 uncultured Marinilabiliaceae bacterium | reverse complement strand
ATGCTCCTTAATCATATCAACCATATATTTATTTTGAGCCATTCCACCTGTTAAAATAATTCCATCCACCTCACCTTTTAGTACAGTTAATGCTCCACCAATAGCTTTAGATACCTGGTAAGCAATTGCATATAAAATAAGCTGCGCTTTTTCATCTCCATTTTGTGCCCATTCAGTAGCCACATGCGCTTGATTTGTACCAAGATGAGCCATTAATCCCCCTTGTCCAGTAATCATCGCTTTAACCTCGCTCATAGTATATTTTCCACTAAAACAGACCTCAATTAATCTACCAGCTGGCACTGTACCTGCACGCTCAGGAGCTAATGGTCCAAAACCATCAAGTGCATTATTTACATCAACAATCTTCCCTTTTTTATGAGCTCCAATAGAGATACCACCTCCCAAATGTGCGATAATTAAATTAAGTTCTTTGTATGGTTTCTCAATCGAATTAGCAAACTTATGCGCAACAGCTTTATGATTTAAAGCATGGAATTTTGATTCACGTGGCATCAGAGGATGTCCTGTGATCCTTGCCACATCAGTAAGCTCATCCACCACAACAGGGTCGGCAATAAATGCCCTACATCCCTCTTTCTCTTTTGCAATATTATCAGCTATTAAACCTCCTAAATTACTAGCATGTTCACCCGACACTCCTTTTATTAAATCGGCTTTCATACTTTCATTAACCTCATATAC
Organism: uncultured Marinilabiliaceae bacterium; assembly: GCA_964532085.1. Lineage (GTDB taxonomy): Bacteria > Bacteroidota > Bacteroidia > Bacteroidales > Marinilabiliaceae > CAZHHH01. Next base: position 13,488 of record CAZHHH010000074.1, on the reverse strand, counting down.
ACCAGATTCTATTGGTCTGAGCATTCCACCTCGTCCAACAACAGCATCAATTTCATCTATTGTTATATCAGCAGAATTAAGTTCTTTTAGTATAACAGACTTTCTAAATTCAAATTGGTCAACAATTTTTTCGAATGGAGCAAGTTCCTCTTGCGAGTGTCTTAATGTTTTAAGTAAAACTGGCTTTGAATCCTCATAAACAGCAATCTTAGTTGATGTTGAACCAGGATTAATAGCTAAAATTCTAATCATCTTTTGTAGTTTTATATTAAAGTAGATATTACAATACTATCATATTTACTTTGTTCAGAATCAGAGCGTGATGTTAAGACAATTGGCGCTGAAGCACCCAGTACAATTGAAGCAACCTTTGCATTAGCAAACCAAACCAAACTTTTATAGAGTACATTACCCACTTCAATATCTGGCATTAACAGAATATCTGTATCACCAGCAACTTCACTTTTTATAGCTTTATTTTTAGCACTAACAGCACTAATTGCATTATCGAATGCCAATGGTCCATCTATAATACAGTTTTTAATTTGATCCCTTTGGTTCATTTTACTCAATAGTGCTGCATCTAAAGTTGCTTGCATATTCTCATTTACCATTTCAATTGCTCCTAAAACTGCTACTTTAGGAGTCTCAACACCCATTTTATTAAAGAAATCAACACTATTTTGTACTATCTGTATTTTATCTTTCAAAGAGGGTGATATATTCATTGCAACATCAGTGACCCCAATCAATTTATGATAGTTTTCAACTTCAAATATAGACAAATGAGATAATAATCTACCAGTTCTAAGACCCCATTTTTTATTTAGCACAGCTTTTAATAGAACAGGAGTAGGAATTTTTCCTTTCATTAGAATATCCGCTCTTCCCTCACTAACCATTCTTACAGCAATTTCTACAGCCTTTACATCATCTGATTCATTGATGAACATTGCGCCATAGAAGTTAAGTCCTAAATCATTTGCTATTTTAACAGTTTCTTTCTCATTACCAACAAAAACGGGATCAACAACCCCGTTTTTGTAAGCTTTATAAATTGCATTTAAAGAGTATGCATCTTGTGAAACCGCAAGAGCAATTCTTTTTCTTTGTCCTTTTTTTTCGACAAAATTATCGAGTTCACTCAATGTTTTAATAATCATCGCAACTCTTATTATTTATCTTTTAACTCCTTTACAATTTGCATAGTATCTTGAGCAATAACCAGCTCTTCATCTGTTGGAATAATAGCTACAGTAACTTTACTATTTTCAGTAGTAATAACCACTTCTTTACCCCTACTAGTTTTATTTATCTCTTCGTCGATTTCAATTCCAAAGAATTCTAAATCTTTTAGTGCAGCCTCTCTAACAACCGCATCATTTTCACCAATACCACCTGTGAATACAATTAAATCAACACCACCCATAGCAGCTACATAACTACCTATAAATTTCTTAATTCTATATGTATACATATCCACTCCAAGTGCAGCCATTGAATCACCCTCTTTAACTGCCTCTTCAATTTCACGCATATCAGATGAAATTCCTGTAACTCCCAGCATACCACTATGTTTATTAAACAACACACTAGCAGAACGTGTACCAATCATCTCCTTATCCATAATAAAGGTAGCAGCACCAACATCGAGGTCTCCACAACGAGTACCCATCATTAAACCCTCAAGAGGAGTAAAACCCATTGAAGTATCAATTGACTTTCCACCTTCTATTGCAGTAATTGAAGCTCCATTTCCAAGATGACATGAAATAATTTTTGTAGACTCATAATTAAGTCCTAAAAACTCACAAGCCCTTTTGGAAACATATCTGTGGCTTGTACCGTGGAATCCATATCTTCTAACTCCATATTTTTTATATAAAGAGTGAGGAATTGCATACATATATGAATGCATCGGCATTGTTTGGTGAAAAGCAGTATCAAATACCCCAACTTGAGGAACATTTGGCAATAATTCTGTTATTGCATATATCCCTTTTAAATTTGGAGGATTATGAAGCGGAGCTAAATCTATACATTTAACCATCTCTTCAACAACTTGATCTGTAATAAAGACACTTGAATTAAATATTTCACCACCGTGCACAACTCTATGTCCAACAGCATCAATCTCTTCTAAATCTTTTATACATCCATGATTTTCACTTGTTAAAACACCAAGTATATAATCAATACCTGTATCATGGTCTAAAATTTCGCCTTCTAAAAGTACTTGGTCACCATTTTCTTTAACATGTTTTAGAAACGACCCTTTTAATCCAACTTTTTCTACACCACCTTTTGCTAATACTTGTGAAGAATCCTCATCCATATCAAAAAGTTGATATTTAATCGAAGAACTACCACAATTTAGTACTAATATTTTCATTATCTATTATATTATTCTGTTACTATATTCCCGAACTCATCATATTTATAAAAACCTGCACCTGATTCAACTCCATAATGCTTAGCTCTCACCAATCTTTTAATCAAAGGCGACGGCTTATATTTTGAATCACCAAACTCTTCATAAAGATTATCCATCCATCTAACGACCTTGTGCAAACCTACTAAATCAGCATGTCTAAATGGACCAAATCTCATTCCTAATCCGATTAGCATAGTTTTATCAATATCTTCAATTGTAGCAATTCCCTCCATTAATGCAGCACAGGCCTCATTAAGAAGAACCACATACAATCTAACGCTGACTAAACCCGCAGACTCTTCAACAGGAATAACCTCACGATTAATTAATTTTACAAAGGTACTTACTTTAGAGTAAACCTCTTCACTTGTATAAAGTCCTCTAACTACCTCAATAATTCTAGCCTCAGGCGAAGTTACGAAAAAATGAAGACTTATAGCTCGTTCAGGAATTTGCAACTCAGCAGCTAATTCAGAAATAACGATAGTTGTAGCATTTGTAGCTATAATTGTGTCCTCTCTAACTACTTTTTCGACCTCTCTAAAAACTTGTTTACGAGCATCTATGCTTCTTTCACCTGTTTCTTCATTAGAACGAATAACTTCGATAACAAAATCACTACCTTCTAAATCTTTATATTCAGTAGAGCCTTTTATTCTTCCCAAAATAGCTCTTTTTTCACTTTGAGTTAAACCCCAGTTTTCAATTCTGTTATCTAACTCTTTTTCAATATTTTTAATTGCAAGCTCTATTTTCTCATAGTTTAACTCGATAAAAATAACCTCTATTCCATACCAAGCAGCTATTCTTGCAATACTTTGCCCATCTTTACCACAACCAACAATTCCAACTTTAGAAAAAAGTGTTTTTGATTGTTTCTCTTTTAACAGCGCATATTTTTCAATGGGTTCAACTACTATTCCAGCCATATTTTACTAATATTATATTATATTTTATTTTACACCAATAGCCTGATTAGCTGTTATTGCTACTAAATTAACAATATCACTAACAGAACATCCTCTCGACAAATCATTAATAGGCGCAGCCATACCTTGCAATATCGGTCCTATAGCCTCTGCCCCAGCCAATCTTTGAACTAATTTATACCCTATATTACCAGATTGTAAATCAGGAAAGACTAAAACATTTGCATTACCTGCAATTTTACTACCTGGCGCTTTTGAAGAACCTATTTCAGGAACAATAGCTGCATCTAACTGCAACTCACCTTCAATTTCTATTTCAGGGTTCTTAGATTTAACAATATTTGTAGCTTCAACCACCTTATCGACAAAATCGTGCTTAGCACTTCCCTTGGTTGAGAAACTTAGCATAGCAACTCGAGGTTCTATACCAACAATAGATTTTGTAGTTTCGGCAGATGCAATAGCAATATCAGCCAATTGCTCAGCTGACGGGTCTGGATGAACAGCACAATCTGCAAAAACTAAAATACCATCTTCTCCAAATTCTTTGTCTTTCAGTATCATAACAAAAGCACCTGAAACAACACTGATTCCAGGAAGAGTTTTTACAATCTGAAAAGCTGGTCTTAAAACATCACCTGTTGGATTAGCAGCACCTGCAACCTCACCATCTGCATCGCCATTTTTTATCATAAGAACTGATAAATATAGAGGATTTTCAACAAGTTTTGAAGCATCTTCAATTGTCATACCTTTAGACTTCCTCAATTCGTAAAGAAGATTTGTATATTCCTCTTTTTTAGGATGATTTAAAGGATTAATTACAGTTGCTTTTTCAATGTTTTTAAGATTCAAATCTGCAGCTTTTGATTTGATTTCATCACTATCACCAACAAGAATAATTTCAGCAAATCCCTCTTCCAAAATAATTTCAGTAGCCTTTAAAGTACGCTCGTCCATACCTTCAGGTAGAATTATTTTCTTTAATTGCTCCCTTGCACGGTCTTTTAGTTTTTCTGTGAAGTTCATATTTTATTTCTATTTATATTATTATAATAATTTTGCAAATACAATCGATTGCATTCTATTTTAAAAAATAACTACTTTACTTATGACTAATCTAAGCATCTGTCATAAAATTAACTTAAATATAACAAATTCAACTAGATATTTGTAAGAGTAGATTCAATTCTTACAAAAATAGATAATATTTACATCAAGATAAAGAAGATAATTAAAAAAGATGTACTATATATTCATTAAAAGATTATAAGAATAGTAAATTAAATCAAAATAAAGGTGGTGTTCCAGGTTTTGACTCAATTTCTATAACACCATTTTCACCTAACTGGCCATATTTATCAGTTGCATTTTTTCCTTTTAAAACTCGAACAGATTTTACATTATAAGATTCAATAGCAAGACGACCGTTTACAATTTTCCCATCTAATACAAAGATTGGCATTTTATCATGCAATCCATATTTTTTTAAAATTTCGATTTGGTCTATTTCATTTTGTGAAAGAAAGAAGTCAACTTTAATTCTAACTTTAGAATTAACCACACTTCTTTTTAATTTTGCAGGCTTCCATTTTTGCATTAAGTCGGCAATTCTTAATGCTTCAATATCCATCAACGGAGTGACAGATTCAACCACAGATAACTCTATAAAACTACCATCGACAGTTACAATTCCTTCAATAACTACAGTTCCTTGTTTACAATCCCACCACTCTTCGTCAGGATATTTTAAATTAAGCTGAACAAACTGTTCAATATTAGTAGGTTTTCCATTAAACTTCGCAGGCTTATCAATCTTATACTCTTGAGCTTGTGCCAAAGTAAAATAAACAAACAAGAGTTTTAATAAAACTATATTTTTCATAGTAAAATGATTTTAAGTTAACTGAGTTTACCTTTAACAAATATAGTATATTATATCACTTTTTCAATCGATTTCTTTTTTCTTCAATAAGTTCTAACGCTTCTTTAACTTCTTCGAGGTATAATAACTTATCAAGTTGCTTTTCAAACTTTGCAGCCACTTTCTTGTCGTAAATAGGCGGGTAATTAAGTTTTCTATAATTACAATACTTAAACATTTTGAGCACCTCTTCAAAAAAAGATGAATACTTCGCCTCTACATCAACTTCAAATCTTACCATCTTCAATCTCTTTTATAATAATCATTTTTCCATAATTTCATATTACGGATAATTAATAAAAAAGATTGTGTTTTAATGGTTATTTATTTTTTATAGTATTTTAATGCGTCTGGAAGTTGCTTTTGTATATTAGCTATTCGCTTTTTATTACTTGGATGCGTACTTAAAAATGCTGGTGTATTGCCACCAGAGGATAGATTATCCATTCTTTGCCAAAAACTCACAGCTTCATTAGGATTATAACCTGCCATAGCCATAAATATTAGTCCTAATCTATCCGCTTCAGCTTCGTGGGTACGCGAATATGGAAGAAGTACACCAACTTGAGTGGTTATACCATAAGCTGTTTGGTATATAGCACGAGTTTGTTCGGGCTTATTTGACATTGCAATATCCAAAGCCATTCCTCCCATCTGAGTGGCCAATTGTTGAGTCATTCGTTCACTACCATGTTTGGCCACAGCATGCGCAATCTCATGTCCCATAACCACAGCAATACCAGCCTCAGTTTGAGTAATAGGAAGAATACCTTCATAAAAAACCACCTTACCACCTGGCATACACCACGCATTAGGAGTATCATCAGCAACTAAATTAAACTCCCAATTAAATCCTTTAAGCTGGCTACTCATACCATTTTGTCGAAAATAATCCTCAACTGCAGCTGATATTTTATTTCCTACTTTTTTCACTAAATCTGTTTGTGTTTTGTTTGTGGAAAGCTTATTCTCCTTCAAAAACTCATCATATTGACTAAAACTCATAGCCATTATTTCAGAATTTGGAATAAGATTGAGTTGCTTTCGTCCTGTTAAAGGAACAGATGAGCAAGAATAAAATGCAGAAATAGATAGTACAAATAAGAATGCTAATAAAATCAGATTTAAAGAAGAAATTTTTCTCATAATAGTTACTTTTTTAATTACATCTATTTAACAATAGAAAGTTACCTTTGTTTTGCAGCTTCATAAAGATTATTTAGAGCTTTTTCTAGAATAACTCTAGATGTAGCAATATTTAGTCTCATAAATCCCTCCCCACTTCTTCCAAAACTTAAGCCATCATTTAATCCTAATCCAGCTTTAGTTGTCATAAACTCCCTTAACTGTGCAGCTCTTAAATTCCAAGCTCTAAAATCTATCCACATCAAATAAGTACCCTGTAAATCACTAACTTTTATCTCTGGCAACTTCTCTTCAAAAAACTTTTTAACATAACGAGCATTATTTTCTAGATATTCAATTAACGCCTTTAGCCAATCTTCTGACTCATTATATGCAGCTTCAAGGGCTAAAGCACCAAAAGTATTACCCATATGCAAATGATTACCAAGAATATATTTTCTCATAGCTTTTAGCAAATCACTATTTTCTGCAATAATATAAGCGGTACTTAATCCAGCCAGATTAAAAGTTTTACTTGGTGACGTACAAGTAATTGTAATATTAGATATTTCGTTAGAAATAGACGCCATAGGTATATGTTTATGACCAAAAAGAGTTAAATCTGAATGTATTTCATCCGAAATTATGACAACATTATGTCTAACACATATCTCACCTATTTTTTGAAGCTCCTCTTTTGTCCATACTCTTCCAACAGGGTTATGTGGATGACATAAAATGAAAAGTCTGTTGCTTGGGTCAGATGCTAACTCTTCAAAATGATCAAAATCTATCTCATATCCATTCTCTGTTTCCAATAAATTATTTTCAACAACTTTTCTATCAAAATCTTTTACAACACTGAAGAAAGGGTGATAAACTGGAGGCTGAATTATAACCCCCTCACCCGGTTGAGTAAAAGCCTGAACGGCTATACCTAGACTTGGCACAACTCCGGGTGAAAACTCAATCCAATCAGGCTCAACTTTCCAGTTATTTTTGTTTAATTGCCAATTTTGAATTGTAGACAAAAACACCTCTGGCCTAACAGAATAACCAAATAAAGGATGCTCAAGTCGTTCTTTTATAGCATTTTCAATAGCAGGAGCTACTTCAAAATCCATATCTGCAACCCAAAGAGGAATAACATTTTCATTATTGAAAAGAGCTTTTCTTCTTTCCAGTTTTAAAGCTCTTGTATTTTCTCTATCTACAATTTTGTCAAAATTAAACATAACTATTCTCTAAATTTTATTCTGTTAAATATTGATTATATACCATTTTAACTCCTTTTTTAAGAGTCATTTTGGGTTTCCAACCTAATTTTTTAATTCTTGAAATATCTAATAATTTCTGATATGTTCCATCAGGTTTCTCAGCATCCCAGTTAATGTTTCCTTCAAATCCTACAATTTTCTTAACTATCTCAGCTAATTCTGCAATAGTTTGGTCTTTACCTGAACCAATATTAATATGAGTATTTCTAACCTCAGTCATACCACGCTCTTTCACTATATCGTCAAAAGAGATCTTTTTCATAATATGTAAAAGTGCTTCAGCCAAATCATCAGAATGTAGAAACTCTCGACGCGGTTCGCCACTTCCCCACAATCTTAGTTCGACAGAGTTATTAACAACAAAAATTCCATACTCTTCTAACACTTTTGTCAACTCTTTATTTCCCAAGAAACTTTGCACACCTTCAAAAGGTCTTTTAATTAAATCGTGACGAATAGCATCAAAATCCTCATCTAAGAGAGCTTGCGCTAAATGCATTTTTCGTATTAATGCAGGTAGTACGTGTGAAGTTTTCAAATCATAATTATCATTTTCGCCATATAGATTAGTTGGCATAACTGAAATAAAGTTAGTACCATACTGCAGGTTAAAAGATTCACACATATTCATTCCTGCAATTTTTGCAATTGCATAAGGCTCATTAGTATATTCTAACGGACCTGTAAGCATATACTCCTCTTTCATAGGTTGTGGCGACTCTTTAGGATAGATACAAGAGCTACCCAAAAAGAGCAATTTTTCAACCCCATACTTCCAAGCAGAATGAATTACATTATTTTGAATTTGAATATTTTGATATATAAAATCAGCTCTATAGCTATTATTAGCAACAATACCACCAACTTTAGCAGCAGCAAGGAATACAAACTCTGGTTTTTCTTTTTCAAAAAACTCATCTACAGCGTTGTTATCTAATAAATTTAACTCCTCACGTGTTGGGAGTAGCAAATTTGTATACCCTTCCTTTTGTAATAAACGTGTTATTGCCGAACCAACCAAACCACGATGTCCAGCTACAAAAATCTTACTTTTTTTCTTCATTACTCAAAATAATTTAACGTTTTAAATCCACTATCTTGTAAATATTTATCCTTCTTCATTAGCTGTAGATCAGACTTCATCATATCTTCAACTAAAGCATCTAAATCATATTTCGGTTTCCACCCTAATTTTTCTTTAGCCTTTGTTGGGTCACCAATTAGCAACTCAACTTCTGTAGGCCTAAAATAACGTGGGTCAACCTCCACAACACATTTACCTTCAAGATGTTTATATTCTTCATTGTCACATCCAATAATCCACCCTTTTTCATCAACTCCTTCACCTCTAAACTCTATTTCACAGCCTAAATACTCAAAAGATTTTCTAACAAAATCTCTCACTTCAGTCGTAACACCAGTAGCAATAACAAAGTCCTCTGGTTTTTCTTGTTGAAGCATCAGATACATTGCCTTTACATAATCCTTAGCGTGTCCCCAATCTCTTTTTGCAGAAAGATTTCCTAAATAAAGTTTTTCTTGCAAATTTAAACCTATTCGTGATACAGCCCTTGTAATTTTTCGTGTAACAAACGTTTCTCCTCTGATAGGCGATTCGTGATTAAACAAAATACCATTACAAGCAAAAATATCATACGCTTCACGATAATTAACTGTAATCCAATAAGCATATAATTTTGCTACAGCATAAGGCGAGCGTGGGTAGAAAGGTGTACTCTCTTTTTGTGGAATCTCTTGTACCAGGCCATACAATTCACTTGTAGAAGCTTGATAAAACTTAGTTTTTTTACTCAATCCTAATAATCGTATAGCTTCAAGAAATCTTAAAGTTCCGATACCATCAGCATTAGCAGTATATTCAGGATTATCAAAACTAACACCCACGTGCGACATTGCTGCCAAATTATAAATCTCATCTGGCTGAGTCTCTTGCACAATGCGTGTTATATTTGATGTATCTGTTAAATCTCCATAATGTAATATAAAATTCCTGTTTTTCGTATGAGGATCTTGATATATGTGATCTATTCTATCGGTATTAAAAAGAGAAGTTCTTCTTTTTATTCCGTGTACAACATATCCCTTTTTCAACAGATACTCAGCAAGATATGCTCCATCTTGACCAGTAACTCCTGTAATTAATGCTACTTTTGACATCTTTATATGCTAACTTTTATTTAATAATTCTAATTATACTGCAAATCTAATGTTTTGTTATATATATCTATGTATGAGTTATATATTTTTAAGATACCACTTAATTGTTTCATTCAGTCCCTCATTAAACATATGCGATGGCTTATAGTTTAGTAAATTTTTAGCCTTTTCAATGGAGGCCAAAGAGTGAGGCACATCACCCACTCTTTCAGGACCATAAATTGGCAATATATTATCAACATCTCTCCCTTCGCTTTTCATTGCATCTTTTATAGAAGTTATTAGCTCATTTAGAGAAGTTTGTTCGCCACAAGCAACATTATAGACAGTATTAATTGCATCTTTATTTGAAGTAGTAGCAGCTTTCTCATTCACCTGCACCACATTAGCCACAAAAGTAAAATCACGTGAGAATGAGCCATCTCCATTCACCTTAGGTTGCTCACCATTTTTTAATGCTTTCACAAAAAGCGGAATAACAGCTGCATAAGCACCGAAAGGGTCTTGTTTAGGACCAAAAACATTAAAATATCTTAACCCAACTAACTCTAAATCATACAACTTTGAGAAAACATCAGCATATAACTCATTTACATATTTTGTGATTGCATAGGGTGATAAAGGTTTGCCAATAACATCCTCCACCTTTGGTAAACTTTTGCTATCTCCATAAGTGGAACTACTTGCTGCATAAACAATACGTTTAACGCCATTGTCACGAGCTGCAATAATAATATTTATAAATCCACTAACATTAACATCATTACTAGTAATCGGGTCATTTACAGAACGTGGAACCGAGCCCAAAGCAGCTTGGTGCAACACGATATCAACATTTTGAGTGGCTATTTTACAAATTTCATAATCACGAATATCTCCTTCAATTAGTTTAAAATTAGGATTTGAAAGATGTTTTTGGATGTTTTCTCGTTTACCAGTGCTAAAATTATCAAGGCAAATAACCTTATTATTTTGATTAATTATTTTATCTATAATATTTGATCCAATAAAACCAGCACCACCTGTTACCAAGACTCGCTTATTTTCGATAATAGCCATTTTTTAGTGATTTATAAGATATAAAAAGGCGCGACAATTATTTTATCACGCCTTTTATTATAGTTTTCAATGTTTTTTATTTTGCATAGTTAACAGCTCGTGTTTCACGAATTACTGTTATCTTAATCTGTCCTGGATATGTCATTTCAGTTTGAATCTTGCGAGCTATATCCATTGACAGCTCTTCTGCCTCCTTATCTGATACTTTTTCACTACCAACAATCACTCTCAACTCTCTACCCGCTTGTATCGCATAAGTTTTTAAAACCCCTGGATAATTTAATGCAGTCTCTTCAAGGTCTTTCAATCTCTTAATGTAAGCATCAACAACCTCACGTCTTGCACCAGGTCTTGCACCAGAAATAGCGTCACATACTTGAATTATTGGAGCTATCATTGTCTCCATCTCAATCTCATCGTGGTGAGCACCAATAGCATTACAGATATCTTCACGCTCTTTAAACTTCTCAGCTAGTTTCATACCTAACAGTGCGTGTGGTAGTTCTGGATCCTCATCAGACACTTTACCAATATCGTGTAATAACCCAGCACGTTTTGCACGTTTTGCATTAAGACCCAACTCAGCTGCCATTATTCCACATAAATTAGCTGTTTCACGGCTATGCTGCAGTAGATTTTGACCGTATGATGAACGATATTTCATCTTACCAACAAGTTTTATCAACTCAGGATGTAATCCGTGAATTCCGAGGTCAATAGCTGTACGTTTACCAACTTCAAGCACTTCCTCCTCCACTTGTTTTCTAACTCTATTAACCACCTCTTCAATTCTTGCAGGGTGGATTCTTCCGTCCGTTACAAGTTGGTGAAGTGCCAAACGAGCAATTTCACGACGCATAGGGTCAAATGCAGAGAGAACAATAGCCTCAGGAGTATCATCAACAATAATTTCAACACCTGTTGCAGACTCTAACGCACGTATATTTCTTCCTTCGCGTCCAATAATTCGCCCTTTAATCTCATCAGAATCAATGTGGAAAATAGTTACTGAATTCTCAATTGCAGTCTCCGTTGCTACCCTTTGAATAGTGCTAAGTACAATCTTTTTGGACTCTTTATTAGCATTAATCTTGGCTTCATCCATAATGTCATTAATATATGACATAGCTTCAGTTCTAGCCTCAGCTTTTAGTGACTCAATTAACATCTCCTTAGCTTCATCTGCAGAAAAACCTGAAATACTTTCTAGTTGTGCAACTTGTTGTTTGTGCATTTTTTCTAGCTCTTCTGTTTTTCTATTAACTAGCTCTATTTGACTAGTTAAACCATCACGTATTGAGTCTACTTCTTTATTTTTTCTTTGCAAATCTTCCATTCTTTGTGAGAATGATAATTCGCGTTGTTTTAATTTATTTTCAGCTTGATGGATTCTGTTATTTCTAGTAGAAATTTCTTTCTCGTGCTTAGATTTTAGTTCTAAAAACTTCTCTTTAGCCTTTAAAATCTTCTCTTTTTTTATAACTTCAGACTCTATTTCAGCCTCTCTTAATATTTTTTCTGAGCGAGATTTAAACATAGTTCGAATAATCAACCACGCTATTAATCCACCCACTATAAATGTTACTATACTTATTATTATTATTTCCATATATATTTATTTTTAAAACTATCCTATTTTAATATTTTTTTTACCTTAAAATAAAGTAGTCTTTAAAATTAATTTATTTTTGGCAAAAAAAAAGCATTTTTCATATTTATATCTCTCATTTTATAGAAAGATTTAATGAAAAATGCGGAATTATCCTTTTATGACAAAAAAATCAGTCAGCCAAACTTTTAACTAAGATAATACATCTTTTAATTTATTATTCAAGGCCGTAACTGCATCTAAAACAGGTGACATATCTTGACTATTTTCAAGTTCTATCACTTGAATAACAAATTGCAAAGCGGCCATTGCCAGAAAATCTTGAATATCTTTATCGCTATAACGCTGCTTATACTGTAATACTTTATCATTAATCATCTTTGCTGCCTGACGAATACGCTCCTCGTCTTCACGATATATTCGTAAAGGATAAGTACGCTCAGCGACCTTCACATTTATAGAAAGCTTTTCACTCATAACTATCAGGCATTTAACGATTTAAAAGGGCAATACATTTATCTATATCCCGCACAATTTGATTAATCCTCAATTTAGTATCTTTAACATCATCAGTTGTAGCTTCAATGGTTTTAGCCATTTTAAGCTTCTCATAATCTTCCTGCAAAATGCTATACTCATTAGAAGAATTATCTAACTGCTCGGTTAATTGAGAAAGTTGCTTGCGAAGCATCTCATTATTACTTCGCTCAGAATTATACTTTTCAATTAACAGATTAATTTTTTCTTCTAATTGTACTACTATTTCAATATTTGGATTAATCATCTTACATTAAATATTCCTACAAATTTAACATTGGTTTTAATATTAAAAAATAAACAAGCTATATAATTTAATTATTTTTAATCAATATGTTTAACTTACAAATATCAATTATGTAAATATCAATATTTTATATAGAAAAAACAAACAATAAAATTTTTAATTTATTTTT
>CAZHHH010000073.1:0-14261 GCA_964532085.1 uncultured Marinilabiliaceae bacterium | reverse complement strand
ACAGGTGAATTGCGGGAAGGGCAAGAGATCACCGTAGGTGATCCAGATCACCCCCGTAAAATTATTACATTCATAATACAAAACGTACATCTGCCGGAAGGGAGACTGGCCAAGTATAAGCCTTTCCTGCCTCTACTGACCTCTCCCGATCAGTTTATGGTCCTTGTCCCTGCCGCCGATGTGCTGGAGCTCGTCGAGCAAATTCGGGTAGAATACACACGCAAGTTTGGCAAGGTCCAGAATCGCCTGCCGCTTTTTTTGGGCAGTGTCTTCTTTCAACGCAAATTGCCGCTCTTGGCGGTGATCGATGCGGGCCGGCGAATGTTGGATGGGTGGAACCCCGCAGATGAGGCCTGGGTTGTTCAAAACAAAGATATTATTGCAGGTGAAATAATCCTCAAGTTGCAGTTTGCTAAAAATGGACAAACCATGGGCTACAACATCCCTATTAAGATGGGTGACGGTACCACGGATGATATCTGGTACCCTTATTTCAGGCTGTTTGCCAATAGTGTAACGAACAACCGCAAATATAGTTTTGTAAAAACAGAGGACGATAAAAAAGTTGGAATCAACGGAGTGGCTGAAAGCAAACAAAAAGATACACAGCTGTGGATCCATGCCTTGGATCTGTGCTGCGATGATACGGTTTGCGTGAGACCTTCCCGCTTTGCCTATACCTTCCTTGAACAGACCGCCCAAAGATTTCGCTTTGATCCGCTCAAGGATCTGTTACTTCTGGACGAATTGCCTCGATTGGTGGAAATGTGGGTGAAACTGAAAGAAATGCCGGAAATGACGGATACAAAACTGCGGGGTATCCAGGCGCTTTTTGAAGCTAAGCGGCTTTTATGGGAGCCGGATGACATACCGGCAGCAGGGGTTGAAAAAAATAGGGAGCCTTTCCGCCGGCTGGTGGAAACTACATTCCGGCATGAACGGATCAGGGGCATAGGTGTTGAAAAGGTGCTTAACGGCAGCTTCGAGCGCTGCCTGGATATCTATCTCCGCATTCTTAGACAAAGGATCAAGGAGGAGGAGCAAGATGATTGATCTATTTCATTCAGAAAGATATTATGCCCTGGCCTTGGATCCGATCCATGTCGGTACCGGGGGCTATCATCTAGGGCGGGTGGATATGAGCATCGTACGCGAACCGGGAACCAATTTGCCCAAAATACCCGGCACCAGCATTTCGGGGGCCTGCCGGACATACGCCGCCATGCGGCACAATAACAAAGGTAAATGGCCGCATTGTGCAGGTCAAGGACAACAGGATCAAACAACGGGGGCCAAAGGCCACTGCGGCAGCAGGGATTGCCCGATCTGCGTGACCTTTGGTTTTATCAAAGGTAACAGCAGTTTTCAGGGTTTGGCGCAATTCTCCGACGCCAGGCTGGTTCTTTTCCCCGTCCATTCTGTGGTGGGCCCGGTTTGGGTGACCTGTCCAGATGTCTTACACGATTTGATAGATATCCCAGCCCCGGAAGACGATCAGGTCTACACGGCCGGCAAATTGGGTGCGGAAGACAAACTTAACCTAGGCTGGCTAATGCTGAAGGTAGAAAACAATTTTGAACTTAGGGGGAGGCTTTCTGCTGTCCTGGATGCAGCGGGTGATCTGTTGGACCGGGCGGTCCTTGTCTCAAATAAACTGTTTAGCCAGATCGTCAACGACAACCTTGAAGTCAGGACTTCGGTGAGTATTGACCCGACCACTGGCGCAGCTGCCGATGGTGCGCTCTACACTTATGAAGCACTGCCTCGAAGCACCGTGCTCGCTTTCGATGTAGTGATCAGCAATCCTGCATACTTCCAGCTCGGTGGTCAAAAACCGCTGGGTGGAGACAGGGATAGGATTAACGAAACTGTCCGAAAGGGGTTGACCCTATTTGAAACATTGGGCGTGGGTGGTATGACTACTCGCGGAATGGGGCGGCTGCGCATTACAGGCTGCGAATCCCTCGAATGCAAGGAGGTACAGCATGAACAGGCGGAATCTTGATCGCTGTTGCGCCCAATACGGTTGGCAGATGGCAAGCGAAGCTAAAGGAAAACTGGATCAAGACAAAAAAAGCCGTAACGCCGAGACCCTTATTACTAAATCGCTGGGTGTGTTGCAGGAAGATGGGGTTTACGCGTTCTTCCTCTACCTGGTTTCACGAGGCAAAAAGGAAAGGGAAGGGGCCGATGTAATTAAGGGACTGGCTGCCGGATTGCTTAAAGAGGCGCAAATCCCGGCCTTTCAATCCTACCTTGATCCACTTGAAGCGGTGCGCGGCGGCAATGATGGGAAGAGCCGCGGTTTGGCCGATGATCTGGATCACCTGCTTCTGGCTAAGCGTCTTTTAGAGCAGGCCCTGATCTATGCCCGCTATCACGCCAAGGCGTCGGGTGGGAGATCATGAACTGGCGATCCATCCAACTGACCTACGAATTGCGCAGCCCACTGCATATTGGCTATCACAAGGTGGGCAATATGCAGCGGACCCGTTGCTATATCCCGGCGCGCAACCTGTGGGGTGCCGTGACCGAGCGGCTAACGCGCAGCGGTTTCACTGTTCCGGATGCTCAAAAAGGAGACTACCGGAAGATCGGCGGCTGGTTGAAGAAATTCGTCACTTTTAGCTATTTTTATCTTTACGAAGGGGATAAATTGCTTAATCCCTTTTATTGCGAGGGAGGTTTGCGCTATGGCAATAAAACCACGGTTGAATTTGAGCGCGCCTACCTTGATGCGCATGTCACCACTGCGCTGGAACCGGGGTCCGCCACGGCGGAGATGGGCAGCTTGCATGAGGTGGAATATATCGCACCCTACCGGACAGATGAAGACGACCCAGGTTTGCGCACGCTGATCCAAGGGCTAGTTTTTCTGGGTGAGACTGCCTGTTCCAGATTAAACGGGGATACATGGGGACAATGGCTAAGCGATCTTTACGTGGGTGGAGAGAGGAGGTATGGTTTTGGACAGTTGCGGCTTAAAGATCTTAAAGAGATCAACAGGCTTCCCGACTGCCTTGAAGAATATGAGCTTAAGTCTGAGGGCCAACGGCCAGGATTTAAGATCACTTCGGGTGCGGCATTGCTGGCCCATACTGTAACCCGCGACCTCGATGTGAAGGGCGACATCGAACCTCTGGTCGGGCGCAAAACCGCCACGAGTACAGGCTTTGGGAGAGATTTGACAAAAGGGCAAATTTGCTGGGTACCCGGCTCTGTTTTAAGGGAGAGGGCTACCTTTATGATCAATGAGGATGGTTATTGGGAACAGCAATCTTAATAGTTGAAATAGCTCTTGCACCCTTCCATGTGTGGCCATAATTTGGTACAATTTATATTACCTTTTATGTTATTTCCAGATTGATGAAAGAGCGCTACAGGGGAGATTGGAAAGGGTTACAGAAAAAGGAGATCCCATGTTCGAATTTTTTAGGCTCGCCCGCTTTCGCGTTACCATATCCGCTGGGCCGCAAGGTCTTTTGCTGCCCCCTTATAAAGGTGCCGTTTTCCGGGGGGGCTTCGGCCTGGTATTCCGCCGCGTCGTCTGTGCGCTACGTGAGCGCGAATGCTTACATTGTCTGCTCAGGGAAAACTGCCCCTATGCCTACATCTTCGAGACTTCGCCGCCGGCAGATGCGCAGGCGCTCAGGAATTACGAGAGCATCCCCCGTCCTTTTGTCCTGGAACCGCCCATAGATACGAAAACCGATTATTCTCCGGGTGAAAGGTTGGATTTTAATCTTGTGCTCATCGGTCGAGCCATTGATTACCTGCCTTACTTTGTCGTTGTTTTTCGGGAAATGGGCCAGGCCGGGCTGGGCCGTGGCCGCCGTCCCTTTGTCCTTGAAGAGGTCAAAGCCCTCGGCTTGGAAGGAGAAGAGCCGCTGTACACCCGTGCGGCCAATACGGTGCGCTCGTTGGATCTCTCCTATTCGGGCACCGCTTTGATCTCCAAAACGCCGCTGCAAGGCAATCGCTTTGAAGTTGAATTTGAAACACCCTTGCGCCTGGTGGACAGGGGCCGCCAGGCCGAAGCGCCGGAGTTTCATATCTTTTTTCGCCAGGCCATGCGCCGCATCTCTGCGCTGGCCTATTTCCATCACGGTCATTCATTGGACGCTGATTATGCCGGCCTGGCTGTGCGATCACGCCAGGTTGCCCTATCGGAAAACAAAACCCGTTGGCACCGCTTCGAACGCTATTCTCGCCGTCAAAACCAGCGTATCAGCATGGGGGGTCTGGTTGGCACAGCCGTTTACGAGGGTGAATTGGATGAGTTTTTCCCATGGCTGGCCTTAGGAGAGCATGTGCATGTCGGCAAAAATACTGTTTTCGGTTTGGGCAAGTACCGGCTTGGGTGACGCTGGAAAACAGCTATAACCAGTTATGGATAATGGATAATAGTAGGGCAGGGGTCCCTTATTATTCTTGTTCACTTGACAGGCAGAAAAAGCAAAATTACAATTATAGTAGTCACTCTTAGAATAAGGGACTGAAAATAGTTGCTTTTTGTTTTGGAGGTAACTGTTTTACCCTGCGAGTGACTTTTTTTTTATTTTAAAATGAAACTTGACAGAATAAGGGGTAAGAAGTATTATTTAATACAGGGACGTAGAAACCTTAGTTACTTTTTGTTTGTTATGGTATGAGATGTAACCGATGTTCTGTTTTCCAACTGATGAAAATAATCCTAAGGGGGTTTGCCAAATGGATTTACTCCAAAGAATTTCAGTTGATCAAAATATTTGTCACGGGAAAGCCTGCATCAAGGGTACCAGGATTCCGGTTTCTGTAATTCTTGATAACCTGGCAGAAGGAATGAGCTACGCCGAAGTTTTGGCCAGCTATCCCTCTTTAAAGAAGGAGGACCTAAAAGCTGCCCTGGCCTATGCCGCTTTGATTGCCAGGGAGGAACGATATATCTCTATAATCCGTGAAGGTGAATAAGGCATGGCTTATAAGCTAGATGAAAATTTGCCTTTTGAGGCAGCGGCGGTATTATCCTCACTAGGCCTTGAGATCAAAACGGTATCCCAGCAAAAAATGAACGGTTGTTCTGATACAGAACTAATCGAAGTATGCACCGCAGAAGAATTGGCACTGATCACTTTGGATCTGGATTTTTCCGATGTCAGGGTTTATCCTCCTGAAAAACATGCAGGGATTATTGTTTTGCGTTCAGGAAGTATGAGCAAAAAAAAGGTTATTGATCTGCTGATCTGGATCCACCCATTACTTAAACAAGACAACCCCTATGGGAAACTCTGGATTGTCGAAGAAAATAAGATTCGTGTTCGTAGTAAAAAAGAAGAAATGAAGTGATTGCGCCATCTCTGTTCGAAGGGAGGTTTTTATTGGTGCATAAGCTGGACTCTTTTAAATTGAACAAAATGTTTCAGAAGCTACTCGGTAACGGGGAGGCAACGCTCTATACATATCAGGTAAAGGTAGCCGAATATTTACTATGTACCGGCCAAAATGTAATTTTGCGGGCTCCGACGGGTTATGGTAAAACATGGGCTGCATTGCTGCCATACTTATATGCGCGTATATCTAACCTGCCCTTCGTGGACAGGGTGCTCTACGCATTACCACTGCGTTCCCTAGCCACACAGCTTCATCAGTCCACTTTGAGAACTTGCAATAATCTTACCGAAATCCAAGATTCTATTAACGTAAAAATACAGACTGGTGGACAGCAAGATGATCGCTTTTTTCAGGGTGATATTGTTTTTACCACAATTGACCAGCTGCTTTCAGCATACCTGCTCTGTCCCGTGTCTTTATCACGCCAGTTGGCTAACATTAATGCCGGGGCCCTGCCGGGCAGCCTCATTGTCTTTGATGAATTCCACCTGCTTGATCCCAGCCGCTCCATGGGTACAGCCCTTGAGATGTTGGAACGGTTGAACGGGTTATGCCATTTTGTTCTGATGACGGCTACCCTCACCGATGATGCGATATCCTTCCTTGAAAGGCGCCTTCAAAACACCGTGTTTGTTGATTTAAGCGCCCCTGAAATCGAGGACATTGAAAGGCAAAAAGATGAGCTCACGACGAGGGTTTGGCGATATCATGATGCACCGATGACAGCAGAAGATGTTCTTCCCCGTAACCACGAAGGACGCACGCTGGTTTTGACCAATACCGTCGGCCGGGCACAGCAGATCTACCGGCAAATAGAGGATTTGCTTAGACAGCGACAATCAACGGCTGAGGCTGTCCTGCTCCATTCCAGGTTTTTCTCGGAGGATCGAATCGCGAAAGAAAAACTGATCAGTGAGCGTTTGGGAAAGGGAAGCCGCCTTCAGAAAGATAATTTCGTACTTGTCAGCACGCAGGTGGTAGAAGCAGGGATGGACTTTTCCGTTGATCATCTGCATAGCGAACTGGCGCCGGTTAACAGTTTGATCCAGCGGGCGGGGCGCTGTGCAAGATATGGTGGCAGGGGAACAGTCGATATTTATTCCGTTGAGAACAATAGCCCCTATAAAATAGCCATGGATGAGACAGCGGACTTTCTATCTACTCGGCAGGGAGATATTTTTGCTTATGAACAGGAAAGGGAGGCGGTAAACAAGATTTTAGGCGACCATGAAAAGGAGGTTTTATCGCAGTACGATAACCTGTTATATCGCAGGAACAGGGTCAACCTTTCCATGGATGGTTTGCTCGATGGTGCGCGTGATGAACTGATCAGGGATATTAACAGTGTCAGTGTACTATTGACTGCATTTCCTGAAAAAATATATTTTGATGGATCAGGTGTTATGCCGGAAATGCTTTCGGTACCGCCGGGGTCCCTGCACGAATTTCTCACTAAAGTCTCGGCCATTGCAGATGGGCAATGGGTGGCCAAGGTGCCGGTTGCTTATCAAGACAATGAGGGCGAAACACGCATTTATCAATTCAGTTGGCAAGAAGCAGATAAAAAACTACCTTCTGCAGCCTGGCTGGTTGCCCTGAACCCGGTTTTTGCGCGCTACTGCAGCAAATATGGTCTTCAGCTTGGAGAAAAAGGTCACGAGGTTCCCATTACATACAGCAGACAGCAGCGCTTTTCTGGGTACAGTTATCGCAAGGAAACATTTGCCGATCATATCCGCCTGGTTATAAAACACCACAGGCGAATTATGCGGCAGAATCGCCGCGCTGTAGCCTTGTTGGCCTACAGGCTCAATTTAAATATTGAAGATATCGACAGAGCGGTGCTCTATGCCGTTCTGTTACACGATGTTGGCAAACTCACCATCAACTGGCAGGCTTTTGCCAAAGAGTGGCAGAGGCGCAAGGATCCCGGCGTGGTTCTGCTTGAACCTCTGGCCCACACCGATTTCGATCCTGCTAAAGATCAGAAAATACAACGCACTTTTAGGCGGCCCACTCATGCCTTGGAAGGTGCGTATGCCGTCTATGAGCACCTAGGTAAGGTTTTTGGCGGCAATCCGGAGGTGGCGGCCTGTATCTGCACTGCCATTGCCCGCCACCATTCCGGGCATGGGGCTCAATTGGGACGCTTCGACCTAATTCCAGGTGCGATCGCTGTGGTAAACGGACTGCTCCAAGAAGAAGGGTTGCCACAGGCAGATATCCTGCAGGACAAACCAGATCCACTTAAATGTGGCACATTGGGTGCATTTGCTGATGACTTGTTGCAGGCATCCAGGGAGGAGGACCAGCCCTGGATGCCTCTCTACTTTTTTTTGGTTAGACAGCTGCGCCTTGCCGATCAGGCGGGCAGTGCGGAAGGAGGAAAACCATGCGATTTGTAGTGCCCAAGGTAACCCTGACCTATGCCGACACCCTGGAAGCAATCGGTCTTGCCCACCTGTTAGGGGAAATTACCGGTGCGCGATACCGGTTGTTGGATCTGGAGGAAAGCTATGCGATAGAAGGGCCGGATCTGCCCGCGGCAAGCTCCTGGCCAGCTATAGAGCCAGGCTACCCCTTTATTTATCTGCCAAAGGACGGTACAAAGCCAGCCGGCTGGATTCTTGATTACTTGTCGGAAAGGGAAAAAGATCAGCGACGTAGGGAATTTTTCAAAGCAGCCGGTAAAAAGCGAGGACAACTTTTGCGAACGCTACGGGAACAGGGGCAAAACGAACCCGTTTCCCCAGTGCCAGAGTACAAAATGGCTCTGTTTCTGGCCTCCATGCGCCGGGGTTGGTCGTCGGACAAGAAGCTTTACCGTTGGCTGCAGACCAACCGGCAACGAGCTATGGAGTGGATTGCCGCCAATCTGGGCATTGCGGCAAGCAGCCAGGTGGATGCTCCAGTGCTTACAAACAGCCAGGTTTTCAATCCCGTCTCGGGCAAGGGGGTGCACCGGGCCAAACCTGACTCAACGGCCCCAACGAGTATTTCGGGTGAGGTGATCGACCCTTTTAAAGAGTGGCTTAAATACCGCGGTGCCTATCAGGCAATGCTTCCTTATCGGACACCCGGTGGGGACTTCAAGGTGTTTGTAATTGCTCCTGCCGATATCGCGACAGATAGATTAGCCAAGATCTATCATGAAATGCGCCGCCTCAACTTGTGGGAACCGATTCGCTTGGACATCGAAGCACCATTGCGTTTGGCGGAATATTTGATACGCCGCTCCGATGTCGTGGGGGGAGGGATCAGGCTGGCTGGCAGGAGGCCGCCTGATGTGATTCGGGGTTTGCACCAGGCTTTCTTTAAAAGCTTGGGAACATCGCCCGCTTTAATGAATTATTCATTTATGGTGTTACCATCATGGTTCAGGATTATCGATCAGGAGGCTGCGAAAAATTTTGTTCAGTTGATTCACTCTTTCATTGGGTACAAGGCGATTGATGGGGTTACGGGGTGTCTTCGTTCCCTTGATGAGAGCCATTCGGACGACGTACTTATTCTGCAACAGTTCAGGCAGTGGTTGGCCAGCGGTGAGTTGAGAGATTACCTGGAATTCAGCTGCCGCTTTTCTCTCCATGTTATAAAGAGGATGAGTGAGGATGAGTGGGTCAAGACTATTTCCACGCATAATCTGGATATTCTCATGATAAGGGGGTACGACATGCAAGGGATCATTGAGGTTCAGGGTTTCAAGAATGTTGCCAAGGCAATCCGTAACGCTACTATTTATGCGCTTGCTGCACAAAGACAGGACAGGCGGGAGCGGGAGGTTCATTTCGGCCTGGCCCAGAAATGGAAGCAAAAGATCAAGGGGGGCAATGCTGCGTTTATCACAGCGCTATCAGACTTTGTCCAGCAATATAACTGGCAGAGCGAGGATCTGGATAAGAAGCAGGAAGGAAACGCTAGCGCTGGGCGTTGGAAGCATCACAAAGTGAACGCTGCAGATCTGGATGAAGTCATTGGGTTAGTCGAGCAAAAGGGTGCAGAGTTGATCGGGATGATGTTATTGGCTTACGGCTATGCCAGGGTCCCCAAAACGGACCCGGCGGAGCCGGATAAAGAAAACATTACAGAGGGGGCATAAAGAATGAAACTTCATTCGATGGCGATTTCGGGTTTGGTCACGATGAATTTGCATGCCCTTAATAACGAGGGTGCGGAAGGCAATACCCTGATGACCAGAATGGTGGAAATAGTGGATGGTGAAGGGCAGTTGCGCACAGTTAACGCTGTTTCCGGGGATATGCTCAAGCATATCCAGGCCGAACACCTTTTTCTTGAGGCAAAACACTCCGGCCTGCCCCTTTGCGCCGGCTGTGCTCAATTTGACGCTAACCGGATCGCTGCGGACCAGAAACTGGCCAACACAGTGGAAAGCAGCGCGGCCTACAAGCAAGCGAAAGAGGAGGGCAAGGTAGATTCTTTCAACCTCAAGCAAGTTCTGCAGGCTTGCGTGATCGATGATTGCGAGGGCATCTTGCTCACCGGCTGGGCCGGGTCCAAGGCGCTGGCCAGGAAATCATGCATTGAATTTGGGTGGGCCGTCGGACGCCCGGATAATACGCGAACGGAAGCATACATGCATGCCAAGTATGTCCCCGAGGGCCGGGGCACCGGATCCGGTTCGGAGCAGAACCTCGGTCAGAACATTTTTCACCGTCCCGCTTCCAGCGGTCAATATGCTGTAGTTTTGAATGTAGATCTGTACCGAGTTGGGCGAAATGACATCACCTTGCAGTACGATCTGGGGCCTGATGATAGGAAGGTGCGGATCCGGGCCCTGCTCAAAAGTCTTCTTTATACTTTTGTGAAAGTCGGCGGCGCCCACCGCAACACTCAGCATCCGCATATCCTGGATTTTAGCGGGGTTGTTACCACCTCGACAGGCGTTCTTCCTTCACCTACGGTGAGTGCCCTGAAGGGTGAATATATGGAAGAGATTGCGCTGATCACCAAGAACCTCAACGTCGTGGCGGATAATGAAATTCTTGCTGCTACTACTTTCAACGGTCTGGGCGAATACAGTTCGGTCATGGGAAAGATTATCAATAATGTGCAACCATGGAGCGAGTAAGATGGCGCCGGGCAAAGATCTTACTGAGCAGTGGCTGATAGTCAATTACCGTCCTACCAGCCTGTTTACGCTGCGTATGACCCATGCAACCAGCAAAGGCGGTAAAACTCTGCTGGTGCCGACGCCCTATGCAGTAAAATTGGCTTTGATTGATGCCTGCTTTCGGTTTTTCCCTGTTGCGGCAGCGCTGGCGCAAGCTAAGATTGTTTATGAGCTGATCAAGGCCAGGGATATCCGTTTCCGGCCGCCTGAACATTGTTTGGTTCATAATACATTCATCAAGGTTAAGCAGCTGGAGCGTGGGGGGGTGGGGGGAACCTATACCCCAACGATCGCCTATCGTGAGTACTGCTATTTCAAAGGAGATCTCGCAGTGGCAGTCAATGTTGCCGGTATGGCAGAGGCAGACAGGTGTCTGTTAACCCGGCTGGCGCCGTGTATAAATTACCTGGGCAAACGCGGCTCCTTCATGCAATTTATCTCTACCCAAACCCAGGTGGGGCCGCTTCCCCCTGGTTTTACCTGCCCGGAAAGTGAGGCGGACATTGCCAACGGTGGCTTTGCCACTACCCATTATCTAGATGATTTTGGTGTAGCCTTGATAAATGAGGCGGATGGTTTTGAAAGGATCAATTCTTATGGCAGCAAACCCTCCGCCTTGGGTAAATATAGGGTTCTTATCCGGACCCTGCTTCCCTATCGCTATGTGAACAGTGGGAAGCATTATAGTTACTACAGGCGCTTGTAAAGGATTTTAAAAAATAGTTATCAATCTTCCCAGCATTTGCTAGGCAAGTCTTATCCTGGTTGGGAGGGTTGAACAGATGGCAACCCTTCTACGGTTGCGCGCATTATAGCATAGCCATTGGGGATGGATACTATGAATCTTATCATCAATAACTATGGTAGCTTTATCGGCAAAACCAGCGAACGCCTTGTGGTCAAAGAAAGCGGCAAGGTGGTACAGGAGATCCCTTTCTTTGATCTGAAGCAGGTGACTGTGACCACCCGGGGCGTTTCTCTTTCCAGCGATGTTATCCGCATGTGCATGGACTACGGGGTTCAGATAAACTTTCTTTCCAACACTGGGCAGCCCTATGCCAAGATCAGCTCGCCCCAGCTTACAGCTACAGTGCAGACACGGCGTGAACAGCTGATGGCTTATCTTGATCAGCGCGGTATCACGTTGGCCAAGGCCTTTGTTTCCGGTAAAATCAAAAACCAGGTTAACACCATCAAATACTTTGCTAAACACCGCAAAATGGGTCAAAAAGAAATTTATGCTCAGGTAATGGAAGCAGCCCAAAAAATGACTGGGATACGGCAGGAGCTGGACCGGTATACAGGAGAAAAAATTGATGAAGTGCGGGGTCAATACCTTTCTGTTGAGGGGCGCGCTTCGGCTATTTATTGGAAGCAGGTGGCAGCGATACTTGAAGGCAAGGTGGATTTCCCAGGGCGGGAGCATCGGGGAGCCAAAGATCCTTTTAATTCTATGCTCAACTACGGCTACGGGATTCTTTACTCTCAGATCTGGAGTGCTGTTCTTCTGGCCGGCCTCGAGCCTTTTGCCGGATTCATGCATGTTGACAGACCTGGTAAACCCTCGCTGGTGTTGGATCTCATCGAGGAATTTCGTCAGCCTGTAGTTGACAGGGTTGTTATTGCTATGTTCAGCAAAGGTTACAGGGTTGAGCTCGAGGCAGGCATGCTCACAGCTGGGACCAGGAAGGAGCTGGCAGCAAGGATTCTGGCCCGGTTGGAGGTTCCAGAAAATTATGGAGGAAAAAAGCACAAACTTTCCACCATTATTCAGCGTCAGGCAAGAAGCATCGCTACTTTTGTACGTGGCGAGGGTAAATACAGACCTTTTACGGGGGGATGGTAAATGCAGACGCTGGTGATTTACGATATCCCTGATGACAGGATTAGAAACAAAATTGTTACGGCATGCAAGGATTACGGCCTGAGGCGGATTCAGTACAGCGCTTTTATCGGGAAAATCAATCACAATCGCCGGGGCGAGCTTTACCTGCGCTTGCGCCATACACTAGGCAGCAGTGATGGCAACATTCAGATTTATCCACTATGCGAAAAAGATATCCGACTGAAGCGTGAGATCATCAATGGCAGCCGGGAGTGAATGAAATGATACCTTTGCGGGTTACAGATTTACGACAGTACATCTATTGTCCTCGCATCGTCTATTTTTACTATGTCTTACCCATTCCTCGCCGGGTTACAAGAAAGATGGAATATGGACATGTGGAGCACATAGAGATCAGCCGTTTGGAAAAGCGAAGGGGCTTCAAGGCTTACGGATTTCTTGAAGGAAGCAGAGATTTTCAGGTTTTTCTGCGATCGGCGCGCCTGGGATTGCACGGTCTGCTGGATATGATGATCACCACCACATCGGGCCAGATCTATCCTGTTGAGTTTAAACACAGTGTCAGCAGGTACGGCCTGCATCAAAAGTATCAGCTTGCCGCTTATGCCATGCTGTTGGAAGACCAGTACTGCCAACCTGTGCGTTACGGTTATTTGTACATTATCCCGACTAAAACAGCGGTTCCCGTTGAGATTACGACCAGCATGCGTAATCACGTAAAAAAAGCGCTGTCTGCCATTCGCAATGTGATCGCCGAGGAAAGAATTCCCGGTTATGTTCGTTCAAAATCTAGGTGTACAGACTGCGAATTTAAAAATTATTGTGCAGATCTGGGGTGAATAGATGTATTTTTTAACTGATAATGAAAGAAAAAAATTGCTGAAAGGCTATCTTCCAAAATCACGGGAGCAGGGAGTAGTCGATGAGTTGCGTGGTTGGAACTGGCATCAGCCTCCGCTTGAGCCCATTTATGAGGTTAGGCTACCCCTTTACCAGATTGCGGGCAAATACTGTCCCAGCGGTCGCGATCTTTATTTAAACCGGGTGGAAAGAAGGAAAAGCGAGCCAAATATCGCCATGCAACAAGGTTTATTATTTCATGATATGATTGTTAAAACACTTGTTTACACAAAGAAACTTATCTATCAGCAGGGTACCGATGCCGAAGCCATATTGGTAGAATTGGCTTCTTTAATTACCAGTTTTTCAGGAAGACTGGAGCAGCTGAGCATGAAAATTCCTGACATCCAAAATCGGGCGGTGCAGATTTTCAATTATACTTACAGTTACATTTCCTGCCGTTTCCGGGAAGTGCTTGCCCGGCAGCCTTATATCGGAGAGGATTCACTTGCCGCCCAGGTTGTCCCTTTCGTTCTTGAACAGAGGTTGGATGGTACTTTTCTTGGTCTAAGCCCCAATCTAAGCAGCGATGCCTTTGTTTTTTCCGAACCAATGATCATGGACTTGAAGTTTGGCCCAAGGGAGCCTTTCCACCGTTTAACAACTACAGGTTATGCCCTTGTCATGGAGGCAATTTTTGAGTATCCTATTAACATAGGGTGTATTGTTTATGGCGAATTCAAGAACGATCGTCTCCATATTGAAAAGGATTTTCACATTATCAACGACGAACTGCGCCAGTGGTTTATTGAGGAAAGAGATGAGAAGATGAGGATGGTATATGATGAAATCGATCCTGGGAAAGCGGACAATTGTGCTGAAACTTGCCCTTTCTACAGATGCTGTGTTTAGTTTTCGCAGATACCCCCTATTTTTCTGCAGAAAACTGATCTTCGAATTTTGTGGTCTTTTTTGCATAGGCAGTCCATTAACAAATGCACTGGGCATCGGACTTCTCGCTGTTGCGTCCTAGTCAGTTGCACCGATCACCCCGATGAATAGGGGACTGAAAGA
>CAZHHH010000072.1:3365-14276 GCA_964532085.1 uncultured Marinilabiliaceae bacterium | reverse complement strand
CAGTATTAACTCCAAATAATGGAGATGAAAACTGGTTAGTTGGTGAAAATAGAACTATAACTTGGTCAACTGCAGGGCTTGGGGCAAATGATAAATTAAAAATTGAGTATTCTGTTGATAATGGAGAAAATTGGGATTTAATTGTTGATAATTATAACAATTCTAAATCTTATATATGGACAATTCCAATGATTTCAACCTCTTCGCAAGTGCTTGTAAAAGTTACTTCAGAAGATTTTGCAACTTCATTTGATATAAATGACAAACCTTTCACAATTACAAAACCAATTGTTGGTATTACTGTCCCAAATGACGGTCAAGTTTGGTACGTCGGGGAGTCAAAAGCTATCGAATGGACAGGACTTGTAAATGCTGGAAATGTTAAAATAGATTTCTCGAGAGATAATGGAGCAAATTTCATAAATATTGTTGCATCAGCTCCAAACAACGGCTTTTACTATTGGAATATACCTTATTCTATTGAGCCGTCAGAGGAGTGCTTGATTGCTGTAACTTCATTGGCTGATGCTTCTATTACTGATACAACTGATGTTACTTTCACAATTGCAAAACCTATTATAAATATTACAAAACCCAATGGTGGTGAGATGTGGTATTTAGGTCAAATACAATCTGTTGAATGGACAAATACAGGTGTATCATCTTCAAAGGTTAACGTTGAATATTCTATTGATGAAGGTAATAACTGGATATTGTTAGCCAATATCGCTAATAATGGAAGCTACAACTGGGCAATTTCATCATCTATTTTACCATCTGAAAACGCTTTAATTAGAGTTAGCAATGAAGATGACAATTCTATAAATTCTATTTCAGAAAATTATTTTGAGATAATAAAACCATCAATCTCTATCACATCACCTAATGGTGGTGAGACTATATATAAAGGTCAAACCCATAATATTAGATGGACTAAAGATGGAGCTTTTTCACCAAATGTAAAGATTGAATATTCTATTAATAATGGTGCTAATTGGTCAACAATTATCGAAAGTGTAACAAATTCTGGTAGTTATTTATGGAACGTTCCGTTTGGTATAGACTCAAGTGATGAGTCTTTAATAAAAATAAGAGATTCAGTTGATGAAACCATTTTTGATATTAGCTCAGGTAGTTTTACAGTTAAAAATCCTATAATAAATATTTTAGAGCCTACTGATGGAGATATCGTCTATCCAAACATTTCAAATAACATTCGTTGGCAAAGTATTGCATTGTCGTCAACAAGAAATC
This sequence comes from uncultured Marinilabiliaceae bacterium, assembly GCA_964532085.1. GTDB lineage: Bacteria > Bacteroidota > Bacteroidia > Bacteroidales > Marinilabiliaceae > CAZHHH01. The sequence goes on along the minus strand of CAZHHH010000072.1, from coordinate 13,022 downwards.
TTGCTATTGAATATTCTTCTGACAATGGGGCAACCTGGAATTTTATTACAAATATTTTAAATAGTGGCAACTATAGCTGGACTCCTATTGAGGTGCCTTATACATCTGATTATCTGATAAAAATTTATGATGTAAACTATCCGGAGATTGTAGGAGTTAGCCAATCTACTTTTACATTATCAAAACCTAAAATAGAGATTATATCACCTAACGGTGGAGAAATATGGTATCAAGAACAAGTAAAATCAGTTAAGTGGAACTCTATAGCATTGCCTCTTGATTCAAATGTGAAAATTGAATTTACTGAGAACAATGGAGAGAGTTGGAATCTCATAGTTGCATCAACACCAAACAGCGGTAGTTATGAATGGGAAATTCCTTCAACACTGCTGGCTAATGTAGTTAAAGTGAAAATTTCAAGTGTTGATGATTTAACAATTTATGATAGTTCAGAAAACAGCTTTAAAATAGCAATGCCCAAGGCTGGAGATAGATTTGATTCAGCAATACAATTAGGCATTTGGCCTTTTGAAATAAAAGATACAACTTCACTTTATTCAAATCAATTTGCAGCAGCTGAAAATGAACCAGCGCCAGATGTGTTCTATTCTTTTATTGTTCCAGAAATGTCTGATTCAATTGATTTTTCAATTTTAGCAAATTATCAAGCAAAATTCCATGTTATTTCTGATGAATCTAATGTAATTGCAACAACTAATGGTGGCTATGTGAATGATATAACATTATCTTCACTAGTTTCAGAAGAACAATATTATATAGTTGTTGAAGGAATTGATAATAATCAAGGTATTTTCACTTTGACAGGAAAAAATTATCTTCCTTACCCTGATATAGCTGTTGAAAATGTGGTAAGTTCTTTAGAAAACATATCACCTAAAGATACATTAAATATCTCTTGGAAAATTTCAAATATTGGCGAAGGAACTGCCATTAAAGATTGGAAAGAGAGGATATTTATACAATCTGTTGGAGGAATTGATAGAATATTATTAAAAGAGATTATAACAAATGAGAACGATGAACTTGCTAGTGGTAATTTTATCAATAGAAATGAAGAGGTTATTCTGCCATCGCAGTTAAATCAAACTGATGAGGTTATATTTATTGTAGAGTTATTTCCAGGAAGTTCCTTAGTTGAAATAAAAGATGGAGATGAAAATAATAGTGCATTTACATCAAATCAAATTTCAATTAATAAGAAACTATCAATTGAGCTACTTACATCAGAAATAACAGAAGGAGCAACTTCGCCTATTTCGGTGAAAATAATTAGAAGTGGTGATATTTCAGAACAGTTGACAGTAAATCTTACTTCAGATTTAACCGATAGAATAACCTATCCAGCAACTGTTACTATTCCTGCAGACCAGTCAAGTGCAATATTTTATATATATGCACCAGATAACGAAAGAGTTGAAGGAACAAAAATCGAAGAAATTCTGTTGGAAGCTAATTCATATCCATCAGAAAATATTTTAATTACAGTTTTTGATAATGATAAAGCAACATTGTCATTTACTGATTTACCAGCTGTTGTTGATGAGGGTGATACATTTACTTTTAAAGTTAATAGTAATTTAATTGCTTCCGAGGATTTAGATGTATTCCTTTTATCCAATAGCAATAAGCGTTTTCCTTTACCAAATAAGGTGACAATTTTAGCAGGTGAATCTTATGCAGAAATAGAAGTTACTATAACTCAAAATGATATTCCTGAAATAGATTTTGAAGCAGAAATTATTGCTTCTGCAAATAATCACCACAATGCTACTGGAAATATTATCGTATTAGATGATGATATTCCTTCAATTGAGCTGATAGTTGGCTCTACAATAATTTCAGAAGGAGCAGGAGGCTATGCTACACAAGCTGTAATAAGACGTACAAGTGGAGATTTTTCTCAATCAGTTAGAGTTAATATTTCAGCAAGTGTTGAAAATCAACTGATAATTCCAACCTCAATAACCTTAGGAAAAGGAGAAGTTGAGCGTGGTTTCTATATTGGAACTGTTGATAATATTATGGTTGATGGTGATAGGGAAGTAGATTTGATAGCTTCGGTTTTCATAAGTTCTTGTGGATGTAATGCAGAAATGACATCCTCTGGCACTTTTGTAGAAACAGTTACAATAACTGATGATGATGGACCAGCATTAACATTAACCCTTGATAATTTAACGCTTCCAGAAGGATATTCACCTGCAGGCAGTTTACGTATTAGCCGCAACACAAGCACTGACTCAAATTTAACAGTAGAGTTGAGCTCATCAGATATAAATGAAGCTACTTTATCAAATAGCGTAATAATACCTGAGGGTAGTCTATATGTTGATGTGCCAATAACTACTATTGATGATGGTATAACTGATGGAAATAAAGAAGTCTATTTTTATGCTTCCGCATCAGGGTTCTCAACTGGAAGTGTTTGGGCTATTGTTACAGATCAGAATTTACCTGATTTAAGTATTCCTGTTAGTTCAGTTAACAAAGATGAGATTAAAGTAAATGATATATTAAGTTATGAAGTAATAATTGAAAACAGCGGATTTGCAACAGCTCCAAGAGGTGTTGTTGTAAAAGGTTATTTAACAAAAGGAAATATTATAAATGAGAAATCTTTGTTAATAACTGAAGATGTAATAACTGAACCTATACATTCTGGCGAGAGCTATATGATTGAAAATGTTGTAACAATATTGGAAAAACCTGATGATTATAATTTAATATTTGTAGTAAATCCTGAAGGAAAAATTACTGAGCTATTAAGTACAAATAACTCATCTTCTCCAGAGTCTCTCTTTGTATTAAGTGATTTTTATGCTTCTGCTACTGTAAATGGTGATTATTTTATAAAAGGTGAAGTTATAAATATATATGGAACAGCTGCCAAGCTTGATGGATCACCATTAGTTAACCGCGATATTGATGTTTATGTTATAACACAGAATTATCGTAGAGTTATACCAACAAAGAGCGATGAGAACGGTAATTATATGGCTGAATTTGTCCCATTGGCACAAGAGAGTGGTTACTATATAGTTGGTACAACATATCCAGACGTTAATAGTAGTGCTATGCAAGATGATTTTAATATTCTTGGTGTTTCTATTAATAATGGAAGAGTTCCTGAATTTAAATTAGACTTAACAGAGACTCTAACAGGCACGTTGAAATTAGAGAATTTAAGTAAGCAAAAATTAAATAATCTAAGAATTGAACCAACAACTCTTCCAGAAGGAGCTAATATCGAATTTGAAGTAATTGGTGAGATATCTTCTTATGGAACAGTAAATATTGGTTATGAGATATCTGGGGATAATATATCTGTTGGCAATAGATATGATGCTGCTATGTTTAAGGTGATTTCAGATGAAGGTGAGATTCAAGATTTCAAACTCTATTATTATTGTCAAGCTCCAAATGCATTATTAACGTCTAATATTGATGTTATAAATGCGTCCACTTCTTCACTTAAAGGCGAGCGCGTAGTTGAGTTTGAGATTACTAATGTAGGAGCTGGCTCAACAGGAAATGTGTATGTTAATATACCAGAGGTTAGTTGGTTAAGTTCTATAACACCAAAAGTATTACAAGCTTTAGATACAGATGAAAGTCATATAGTTTCATTGAAGTTTATGGCTAATGAGGAAGTTCCTTTTGATTATCCTATAAATGGGCATCTCTCAGTAAGTTCAGATAATAGTACATACATAAACATTCCTTTTAGCTTTACTAAAACATCTTCATCTAAAGGTGCAGTTAGAGTTCAAGCTACAAACCAATTTACCTATTATACAGAAGATGAACCTATGTTAGAAGGTGCTTATGTTAAAATTTCTAATTATTTCTCAGGTGTTCTATTGGCTGAAGGATATACAGATGAAAATGGAGAATTTTATTCAGATGATATTCCAGAGGGCAAGCATAGAGTTGTAGTTAAAAAAGAGAAACATATAGATTATAATGGAACAGTTACAATAAATCCTGGTGCAGAAACTCTTTTACCAGTATTTATGAATTATCAAGCTATTACTTTTGATTGGGTAGTTATTCCTACTGCAATTGAAGATGTTTATGATATCACTTTAACGGTAGAGTTTGAAACTCATGTGCCAGCTCCTGTTGTAACCATTGATATTCCAAAGACAATGCCTAAGCTAGTTGGAGGTGAGATATTTGCATTTAATGCTATCATAACAAATCACGGTTTGATAAGAGCTAATGATTTAGAGCTAACTCTACCTACGGGTGATGCTGAATATTACTTTGAAACCAATTATGTAACAGCAGATTTACCAGCTCAAAGTAGCATTCAGGTTCCTATTGTGATGAAACGAAGAGATTATTACTTAACATCAAACTATGATGCTAATAACAAAAAAACTCTTGACGACATTTCTGATTATTTAGGAATTCAAAAATCTCCTGGTTCTCCAGGTGGTGGAGGCTGTAGTGATTTTATCGCTGTTGCACATTGGTACAAGTGTGGTTCAAATGGTTTATGGCAAAATGGTGGTCAGCTCTTCTCTTATGAGGGAAGGTCTTGTGGTTCGGGTTCTGTCGGCTCAGGTGGTGGTTACTTTGGCGGAGGTAGTGATGGAGGCGGTGCGTGTTCAAGTTGTGGAGCAAGTGGTGGTGGAGGTGGTTCATCTGGTGGCTCAGCTTCTTTCCAATCTAACCAAACAAGTTGTGCAGAGTGTATAAACTCTCTAATTGGTGCGGGTGCCGGTTGTATAGGTGCTGATGTTATTGCAGGTGTCTCTTGTTTAATTAATTTTGGTGCTTTTGGTGGAAGTGCTTTAGAATGTATTCCTATGCCACCACCGATTGGATGTCCATATGGTATATTAAGTGCTTTAAAAACTTGTTTAAATACAGAGGTTGAAGGTGCGCCATCGCAGCCGAAACTGAAAAGTGCAGGTGTACTTTCAATATATTCTTATTATGATTATAACTTGTTATATTATATAGACTATGTTGAGCTATTCGAGAAAGTTGCTGATGAATATTTTGGCGATATAAATAAGAGTGATGCGTTTAATGATTTAATACCGTTTATTGAACCATATTTTGAGAGTATGTCTAAAATTCCTAATAGCATTAGGCTTGAAATACTTGATGAAATGAATGGTTATGAATTATCTCAATCATCAATTATTTACTTTGTCGAACGATGGAATAACTCTATTGATGCATTAGATAATAATGTTTTAGAGCCAAATGACGATTATCCTGATATTATTAATTGGGAATATATCAAATCACTACATAACGAGGCTGAAAATCTTCATAATATCTCTATAAGCAGAGGTTATGAATCAGTGGTGGATATGTATATAACTACTTTAGAAGAGCTTGAAGTACTCACAAGAGACCAATCTGCAGCGGTTTGTGCATCTGTTAAAGTACAATTTAGCCAGCAGTTAACAATGACTCGTGAAGCTTTTGAAGGAACATTAGATATATTTAATGGACATCCGACAGATGCAATGGAATCAATTGAAGTGGTGATGGTTATTACAGATGAAAATGGTAATCCAAGTAATGGCGTGTTTGAAATTCAAACAATTGAACTTAAAAACATTTCAGATGTGGAAGGTGGCGGTGTTATTAATGCACAGGAAAATGGTATGGTTAAATTCCTGTTTATTCCTGAGCACGGTGCTGCGCCACAAACATCCAAAAAATATAAGTTTGGTGGTTATGTACGTTATTGGGACCCATATGCAGGTGGAGTTGTTACAATGCCGTTGGCTGATGTAGAATTGACTGTAAATCCAAGTCCTAATCTAATTTTACATTATTTTATGGAACGAAATATAATTTCAGATGATCCATTAACAAAAAATATCATTGAACCAACAATACCATCTACACTTGCTGTAATGGTTGAAAATCACGGATATGGACCGGCTGTTAATATGATGATATCATCAGCTCAACCTGAAATTATTGAAAATGAAAAAGGATTGGCTATAAATTTTGAACTAATAGGGTCTAAATTCCAAGGTAAAGAGAAAAACTTAGGTGTAATTGACATTAATTTTGGAACAATTCCACCATTGGAAACTCGCATAGGCGAATGGTATTTGATAAGTTCATTAATGGGTAAATTTGTTAGTTATGAAGCGGATGTTATTCATGCAAATAGCTATGGAAATCCTGACTTAAGTTTAGTGAAGGGAATAGAAATCCATGAATTAATTAAAACTGTTAAAGCATACGGACCTGATGAAGATGATGTAAATGACTTCTTAGTAAATGATTTATTTGATGTCCATAATACACCTGATCATATTTACTTCTCGCAAGGACAGAGAATAGAGAGGGTTTATCAAGCTGATGATGCTTGGTTCTCATCTAAAGTTATGGCACCAACTTTCACAAATGTGTTATCTGTTGAGCCATCAGTTGAAGGGTGGAATTATCTGAAAATAACAGACCCAGGCAATAATAAATATGAAATTGTTAGCATAACAAGAGAAGATGGGCAAGAGATACCATTAGATAATGGTTGGTTGACATTTGTTACTTTGCCAACAGCAAAGAGTCCTGTATATGAAAATAAATTTCATTTTGTTGATAAGTTTGAAACAACAGACGCCGTGGAATATACTGTGGTATGGTCAGCAAAAGATGGTAATTTACCTAAAGTAGTGGAAATTTCAGGTGTTGAAGAAAGTATAGTCTATGAAAAAGTTGATGAATTGGTAATTACTTTTAATAAACCAATAGACCCAACTACTTTTGACTACAATGATTTAACTATGACTTTTCAAGGTGGTGCAAATATCATTGATTCTAATGTGAGCGTATCGTCAATTGATGATTATAGTTTTGAGGTGGATATTTCACACTTAACAACCGGTAATGGTTTCTACAACTTTACTGTACAAACTATTGGTATTGAAGACCAGTTTGGAATAAGTGGATTTGAAGGAGAAAACATAACTTGGTCACAATTCTTAGATGTGCCGTATGTGGAGAGTTATTATGGAATACCTGAGAACAATCTATCTGCATCATTTGATACAATTTATATTCAGTTCAACCTTGAAATTGATGAATTGTCACTACTTGATGATAGATTCTATTTAGTTAAAGATGAGGTGAATATCGGAAATCTAATAATAGATTCAATTCATGACAATAGTAAATTAGTATATCTGTCAGGTTTAGGAAATCTTATGATTGAAGATGGAGAATATAATTTGGTTGTTGATCTGCCTGAAATATTATCAAAAGATGGAAAAGAAGGTCAACAAGAGCAGATTATTAAGTTATATCTTGATAATAAAGGACCGGAAATAATCTCTTTCACAAAAGATTTTACAGGCGGAGTTGATATGCAGCATGTGAATTCGATAGATATACTATTTGATGAAGAGGTTAGAGATTTTAATACAGGTATGATTTTACTCTCCAGAAATGGTGATCCTATCTATCTAAATATTGCTCAACTTTCCAATAGTGATTTACGCAATTGGCGAGTAGAAAACTTAGGTATAGAGACATATCACGAAGGAGAATATAAACTCTCTGTTGATTTGTCAAGGCTTAAAGATAAATTAGATAATTATGGAGAAGGTTTTGCTGAAATAAGCTGGGTGGTTGATAGAAGCGAATTAGATTTAATTTCAAATCTTAGAATTAGTCCCGACTTAGGTTATTCAGATAGTGATGGAATCACAATCCAAGATAATTTGAAAATAGAGTTTGATTTGAGTGAAGAAATTGAATCTCTATACATATATCAAGTTGATTTTGGCGGAGAAATATTTATTCAATCTGAAAACAACTTAAATGTAGGTTTTAACTCCATTGATTTAGCCACTTTAGTTGGTGGAAACAGTGGATTGAAATTAAAATACAGTGGAACTAACGGAGGTGTAGGTGAAGCAACCATTAATTTCTTTATAGATACAAAAGAGCTAACAGGAAACTGGGATTTTGTCAACAACTCAAACTTTGGAGTACAAATCAGCTCATTAGTGTTTAATCTATCTGATAGAATTTTAGACCTCGATGATTTCATTAATGGTTTAGAAATTACTCATAATGAAAACGTGATTTTAAGTGACCTGTTTGATTATCAGGAGAATGGTGAAAAACAAATTGTTATTTCTAATATTGATGGAATTTCAAATGCTATAGGAAATTATAAATTCTCACTTGACATGAGTTCTATAAGCAAATATAGCAGTGGACTAAAAGGAACAGGTAGAAAAACAATTCAATGGTGGGTAAATCAAGAAAATAGAGCACCTATAGCTGATGCAGGAAATGATTTTGTTGTAACTGATTTGGGAACTTATGAATTAGATGGAACAAATTCTTATGATGAAGATGGAGATGCCATTACTTTTGAGTGGACCACTGAGAGCAATCTAATCATAGAAAATTCAAGCAGTCCAATAGCAAGAATAATAGTTGACGAAACAACACCGTGTGGTGAGTATCAGTTTACATTAACTGTTAGCGACGGTGCCTCTACTGATGTGGCAAATGTAGTTGTTACTATAGATTTGCCAACAAAGACCTACTATAGAGATTCAGATGGAGATGGATATGGAGATGAAAATATAACAATTGAGAGCTGTGTTCCAGTCGATGGTTACGTTGAAATAGCTGGCGATTGTGATGATAGCAATCCTGCCATTTATCCTGGAGCATTAGAACCGGAGAATGATTGTGAATACGATTTTCCTACAAATATATCTGATGTTGAAGATACATTTAATATTTCAATATTACCATCACCTTTTGAAGATGAGGCGACTATAAGAATAAGCAATAGTGCAAATAAACTAAATAGCATTAGAGTATTTAATAATATTGGAATGTTAGTGGATATTTTAAATGTAAGTAGAAGTAATACTGAAATTAGCTTTGGAAAAGAGTATCAGAAAGGTATTTATTTTGTAGAAGTGAACTATGATGGAATAACGAAAACCATTAAAGTTGTGAAGAGATAATATTCTGAATAAATCTTAGGTTTAAAAGAAACACCTTAGCAAAAAAAGTTTTGCTAAGGTGTTTTTAATAAATAACTCCGTGTTTTTAACGAGAATTAAAGTAAATCCAAAATGGAAATTTTAAACCTTTTAGAACCGCCTTTTCTTATTTCTATTTAATAATTAATTTTTCTGTATGCCCATCTATTTTTATTAAGTACAAACCTGACTTAAGAGAACTTGTATTTATAAAAGTATTATTATAGACCTTATTATTATAAATAATTTCACCAGTTAAATTATAGATTTGTAATAAAATATTATCATCTATATTCTTAATGTAAAATCCATCTGTACAAGGATTAGGATATATAGCTATAACCTTATTTCTGTTTTTTATAATATTTACAGATTCAGATATTGTAAAAACAGCATTAATATATTCAATATTATAATTTTCAATTATAGCGTTGTTAACAATAATCTCAAATTCACCAGGTAATGATGTATCAGTAACAGTTGTTTCAACTGTTGGAGGTTGAATAAATGATGTTTCATCATCATTATTTACAAAGCCTATTACAGTATAAGTAAATTCTGGCATATCATCATTTCTATGGATTTCAATATCCTCAGCTGTAATTGTTAATTGAGCTTTGTTAATGGTCAATGTTCCATTTAC
>CAZHHH010000072.1:0-3265 GCA_964532085.1 uncultured Marinilabiliaceae bacterium | reverse complement strand
CTTTGATTTATCCTCAGCTGTAATTGTTAATTGAGCTTTGTTAATGGTCAATGTTCCATTTACTAATGTGATTTGATAATTGTCAGCTTCTCCGCCACTAAGTGTTATGCCATATTCACCTACAGTTGAGCTTTCATCTGCATTGGTGCTAATTGTAGGAAGTGTAATATCTGCTTCACTATCTCCATCAATAAAGCCTTCATATTGTAGTGTTAATGCTGGATTTGCCTGACCATATATCTTTGATTTATCCTCAGCTGTAATTGTTAATTGAGCTTTGTTAATGGTCAATGTTTTTGTAGCACTACCATAATAAAGATTGTCTTCAATCTCAGCTTTAACAGTGTAAACACCTACATTTATAGGCTTAGTTACTTCATCATTATATGTGTAATTTATTTTTAAATCAGTGGGTGAGGTAGCCACTATATCATGTTCGTTGCCATTGTAAACAGTGGTTTTGTCTTCCATAATAATTGAAACCTCTTGCTTAACTGCCGACAAATCAAATGTTGCTTCATGACTATAATCCCCTGCAGTTGTTTTAATTTTTAAATTATATAATTTATTATAATCAAAAAGGTCAGCATCAGTTATAAACATTTCATTAGTGATAATCTCAAACACATTATCATCATTTCCATCTTCAATTGATAAAATTACGTTGTCATTTCCCAAGTATTCTATATCAAATGAAGTTATAACTTCATTGTCAGAAAGAGTATGCTCAATATAAATGTTTTCTGGCTCAATAATATATGGATTTTTATAAAACTCAAAAGGTCCCATATCAACATTACCTTCTAATGATCTATTATAACCTAAAATATCTTTTGTATGACTTTCTATTAATAAGCCATTTGAACCACTATTTCTTGCTGGACTTTCATGAGTTAATTGAAAACCATCATCGTCTGTAAACCAAAGTCCATCATCACCTATAGGGTTTTCTATATTTAATAAATTTATTTCTCCAGTAATATTTCCTTCCCCTGAATATGCAACTCCATTTTTAAATGAATTTTGAATATCAAAAGCTCCTGTAATGTTACCTATAATAATTGAATTATAAATTTTTGCAGTAGTTCTTGTTGAGATTGCAACTGGAGCACTCTCTTTTATAATTGAATTATAAATAAGTACGGGAGTATTATCATTATAATTTTGAATAATGGCTTCATAACTCCTTTTATTTGTGTTGTTTGTAAAAATAGAATTAACTATTGTTGTAGAAGTAATACTAAAAGAATGTAAAGCTGCTCCAAAATATTCACTTATATTTTTTGTAAAAACAACATTTTCAAACTGCACATGGCTATTATATTCAACTAATGTACCACCTCCATAGTGTCCATAATTATCTTGAATTACACAATTACGAATTTTTATATTTCCAGCGTAGTAAAAATGAATTCCACCGCCATAATAATTTGGATAATCGCCATTCGCATAACCATCTTGAATATAGAAGCCATCAATAATAGCTCCTTGACCAATCAAGTTGCTGTAAGAACCTCTTATATTGAAAACATGATAACAGTTATCTGTTTTTATTTCAGAATCTCCAATTTCACCGCTTAAAATAGTTTTGTTTGTTGCAAAATTTCTTTCATCTTTAGACACTTCTATTCCAGCAAAGCCTCCAAGTAAAGTCAAATTAGGTTTAACTGTAAAAAAATCATTCCTATTGTTGCCTGGAGTGTAAGTTCCTTCTTTAACCCATATCTCATCATTAGATGAAGAGTTGTTTATCGCATCTTTTAAACTGCTATAAGCATCTTCCCAACTTGTTCCATCATTATTTCCCACAGCATCAGCAGCAACAAATATAACGTTGCCTTGTGAAAAAATGGAGAGTGAAACAAGTAGTAATAGTAATGTAAGTTTGTTCCTCATAATCCTAATTTTTTTATAAATATATTATTGCAAAAATAGAGATTATGTGCTTTTGGTTATATTACAAAAGGTAAATGCTATTGTAATATCGTAAAATATGCTATTGCCGATTTATCTTTTTAATATATTCTGTTGGAGTAATTTTTTCATATGTTTTAAAAGCTCTAAAAAATGAAGTGTAGTTATGAAATCCTGATAAAATTGAAATCGTATCAAGGGTCACATTATTTTTCTCTTGCATTAATTGTTTTGCTTTTTCAATTCTATAATTATTAATAAAAGTTGAGAATCTTACACCATAGTGTTGGTTTATTAATTTTGATAAATATGTTCTGTTTGTATTAATATCTTTTACAACATCCCAAATTCTTAATTCTGGATTTAAGTATGGTTCATCTTTTATAAAATACTCTTCAAGTCGTTCTTTTAGTTTAATATCTATTTCTATGCTTTTGTTATCAAGCTCCTCAATTTTACTATGTGTTTTAGCACTTTTTAAATCTTCTACCTGATCATAAATTAATAATTTTGAAGAAAAAATATTGACTTTTTGCTTGCTTGTATAATTACCCAGTATAGCAAAAAACAATCCTAAAAAGAAGAATGGTATTGAGGATAGATATTGGCTTTCGAATACAGTTTGTCGTGGTAAAAAATGAACTAAAACACCAGATATTAGTGCTAGTATAAAAAATATAAATAATGTGTTAAACCAACTTAGAGAAACATCTTTAAGTGATGAAAAATAATCTTCTACAACTTTTTGATGTTTCTTAACAACTAGGTAGGTCTTTATATAATAGACTATAGATAGTAGTATATAAAGAGCTTTTGCAGATTTGTCTATATATTTTAATATTGAAAATTTTAAAGTATAATTCTTTAAATCGAATTCTTTATTTAGTAATATTTCACTTAGATAAATTTCTCTTTCATTACTATTTAATAAAAAAATAAAAAATATAATTGCTGATAACCCCCAAATAATTGCAGGGATAAAATGAATTATCTTTTTATAATTAAATTCTCTAGGGTCTATAATTGCTAATATATACAAGTATAAAAGTGGAAATAAACTTATAGTTGTAATAAACGCCCATGGATATACCAATATATATAGATTTTTCAAATTACCATATAAAGCAACACCAGATAAGAACGTTATAAAAGCAAACCCCATTAGTATTGTAATCAGTATTTTAGGGTCTTTAAGTGAGTTTATACTAAATGAAAACGTAACAAACCATATAATTGTGACTATTATAGGGAAAATAAGTAATATATGTTCAAGTTGAATCATCTATTTATCTTAATCTATCCAAACTTTTTACTAAAGCTTCATCTTTTGTGATTGAAATCATTGCTAAAA
>CAZHHH010000071.1:0-14359 GCA_964532085.1 uncultured Marinilabiliaceae bacterium | reverse complement strand
TCCAAGTGATTACCACTATTATTAATAACAGACTCTTTTGGGATATATATTTTATATGTAGTTTCAAATTCTAACTCATTTTTTATTAATAAAACTTTAGAGTCTTTTAAACTACGCTCAACGATTGCCGGAATATCGTTAATAACAATTTTATGATTGCTTGATGTTTTAACAGGTTCATCAAAAGCTAATGAAATTTCCACTGTCGTTAAAAGTTCAACTGAACCATCAGCAGGATAATAGCTTACTAGTTTTGGAACAAAAACATCTGCATCTTCTTTATCACTACAAGATGTAATAACCAAACTCACAAAAACCAACAAAAACAAATACTTAAATAGTTTCATCTGTAATAAATTATATTTTACCAATGCAAAAATAAGACTTAATGATAATGATTTCTAATACAAATTATTCAAATTATAGGATTATATTATTAAATAGATGCCACAAATAATATTCACGGCTAAGTTTTTTATGTTTATTTTTTCACCACATAGGACAGATAGATTTATAGGAAGTTTACAAAGAATTAAAGATTATTCATCAAGGCTGTAGCGTGTAATATTTGTAGATATTTATTACCTAAAATTATCAATTAGTTAAAATAGAGGATTGGGGATAATTATGTTTTAAAAATAAAACTCCTCTAACAAAAACTCACTTTTTTATTCTTAAAACAGATATAAATAACGCTAGCATTACAGCAAATGATAACACTATAAAGCTATAAAATAGATTGGTTAACTCTGCGATAAATCCTAAAAGTGCTGGACCTATAAGTACACCAATATTTGAAGTGGCTGCAATAATTGAGATTCCATCTGTGGCTCTAACTCCATCAATATTAGATGCTAAGCGATATACTTCTGGAACAATTACTGAAAAACCAAGTCCCACAACGAAAAAACCAACAAAAACAATAATAGATATTTTAGTTAGAATAAATAAGAAGCCTATTAAACTAATGGCAAAGGCATAACTGAGCAGTTTCCAAGAACCAAATTTATGACTTAATTTATCTCCAGAAAAACGACCTATAGTCATTCCTAAAGAGAAAAAAGCATAGCCAAAACCAAGATATTTTGGCTGAATCAGAACAATCTTTTGCAAATAAAGTCCGCTCCAATCTGCAATAGCTCCTTCTGATATCATCATTATCATTCCAATCAACGCTATTACCATCAAGGGCTTTACAGACTTTATGCTAAGAGGATTACTTTTTGTTTTAACTTCACCTTTTATATGATAATATTCATTTTTAAATATAAACACAAAAGTAAATAGTAAAATTAATAATACTGTAGTATGAACCAGCGGCATTTTAAATCTACCCGCCAAATATCCACCTATTAATGCCCCTACAATTCCTCCAATACTCCAAAAGCCGTGACTACCAATCATTATATACTTGCCAGACTCTTTCTCTACAGCTGCAATTAATGAGTTTAATGCTATAACAAAAAAAGAACTTATCATTCCATATACAAAAAGGAAAAATGATAACATAGTATGATTTGGTGCATAAAATATTCCGTATAACGATAAACCATATAACAAAAATCCGATAAAAGTTTGCCTACCAACACCTAAATAATCTATGAGTTTGTTACTAACTGGCACCATAATCAACGAACCAAGTGCAGCAAAAAATAGTGAACCTCCTATTTGACCCTCTGTAATGTTAAGTTTTTCAGCCAAAAAAGGAATATATATTATCCAACTACTAAAAACCAACGAAAACCCTGCATATATTGATGCTACTGCAAAAAAATGTCTATCACTAAAGATTATCTTTATCGCACTTTCACTTTTCTCCTTCTCCCTTTTTGCCATATGCCTGATAAATTTAAAATGCAAAAATACACTTCTTTTATATATATGACTTCATTATTGCCACAAATGTTATATTTATCATTCTCTTGAAGTTAGCTGAGCATTATTGGAAATAAATAGAAGATATCAGTACATTTTTCAGTTTTCACCCTTACCTACGACGAGATTGGGCTTATACCTAACTTTCAACTATCATCTATCATCTATCATCTATCATCTAATTTAGGACGACCACGTAGGGATGCCCCTACGCATTCGTCCTAAATTTTCAATTTGCAGCATATTCTGATGGCGTTTTCTTATAAAACTTTTTAAACACACGACTGAAATATTTGGGATCATTAAAACCAATACTATATGCTACCTCGTTTATCGACATTGTTTTAGAAGATAAAAGAGGTAGTGATTTTTTCAATCTATAAATTGTTATAAAATCATTTGGTGACAAATCTAATAATGCTTTTAGCTTTTTATATAGAAGTGAACGACTTACAAACATCATCTCAGAAAACAGTTCTACATTAAAGTTTGGATTCAAATAGTTTTGCTCCAACACTTCATAGCTTTTTTTGATAAACTCCTCATCAATAGGACTTAAATCATTTGTAGTTTCAACCTCAGTATCAGAAGAGAACATCTCTCTCATACGTTTTTTGGTCTCTACAATATTGTTGAGCTTAGCTCTCAAAAGTTCAAGATTAAATGGTTTAGGAATATAGTCAATGGCACCGACCTCAACACCTTCTATCTGATTTTCAACAAGAGCTTTGGCTGAAAGCATAATAACTGGAATATGACTTGTATATATATTTGATTTTATGTTTTTACACATTTCAATTCCATTCATCACTGGCATCATAACATCTGTAATGATTACATCTGGAGAGTGCTTTTTTGCAAGTTCGTATCCCTCTTTACCATCTGCAGCTGTCAATATGCGATAATCTGCACTTAGCGAGTTTGCAATAAATAAAGATAGCTCCCTATTATCTTCCACCAAAAGAACTGATGGATCTTCTGAATCTACTTCATCTACCTGATTAAAAGAGGCATCAACACTTGACTCATCTCTTATTAGCTCTACTTTACTCTCTAGCTCCTCTAAATTATAATTTATCTCTTCAATAATTTCAGCATTTCTAAAATCATCTTTTTGAAAAGGCAATATCAACTCAAACGATGTTCCTGTCTGCGTCACACTCTCTTTTAGCCTAATTTCGCCACCAAGTGCATCCATCAACTCTTTTGTTAGCGACAGTCCGATACCACTTCCCTTTGTATTTGTGCTGTTATGAAGTCTATAGTATCTATTAAATACTTTATCAACTTCCTCTT
This sequence comes from uncultured Marinilabiliaceae bacterium, assembly GCA_964532085.1. GTDB lineage: Bacteria > Bacteroidota > Bacteroidia > Bacteroidales > Marinilabiliaceae > CAZHHH01. Next base: position 11,188 of record CAZHHH010000071.1, on the reverse strand, counting down.
TATCAATGCCAATACCAGTATCTGACACTTCAATCACCAACCTGTTGGAACTAACTCCATTTTTTAAATAGCTCTTCTGTAAAAGAGTTATACTAATTTCTCCATCATCTGGTGTAAACTTAAAAGCGTTTGACAAAATATTATATAATATATTTTCTGTTTTTTCAATATCAACCCACCCCTCTTTAGGAGATTTTTCAGCATCTAAAGTGAATTTTATCTTACGTTCATTTGCAAGCACTTCAAATGCTTTATAAACATCAGTGACAAATTTGTCTATTTGAACTTTTGTAATCTTAACATTCAAACTTCCTGTCTCTATTTTTCTAAACATTAAAAGTTGATCTATTAAGACATTCAATCTGTTAGCATTTCTCTTTATCACTTCAAGCATATCAAGTGCTAACTCTGGCAATTCAACCTCTTTTAGCAATCTATCTAAAGGCGAAATTATCAATGTTAGAGGTGTTCTAAATTCGTGAGAAATATTTGTAAAAAACCTCATCCTGTTTTGAGTAATATCTTCAATCTCTCTGTTTAACTCAATAACTCGATCTCGTTGTTCTAATATCTCTTCATTTTTTTCTTCAAGCTCTCTTTTTTGTCCCTCAATTAAATCACCACGCCTTTTTAAACGGTCATTAGCTTTTTGCAACTCATCAGATTGAATTTTCATATTTCTATTTTGCTCTTCAATCTTTTTTGTACGCTCTTTTACCATCTGTTCCAATCGCAGTTTTTCAAGCGTGAGCCTTCTTGTATGATGTCTTAGATAAAAAATAGCAATAAGGGCAGTTAAAGCCATTATTATAAAAACAAACCACTTTGTCTTCCAAAAAGGAGGTCTAACTTGTATAGTTATACTTTTTATTTTAGCGTTGGTAAAATCTTTATCTAAAGTAGCTCTTACTTTAAATTTATAAACTCCTCCTTTTAAGTTGGTATATGTTGCTGTTCGTTGATCGTGAGAAACATAAACCCAGTCTCTATCAACTCCCTCAAGCATATAGGAATATTTTATTTTATCAGAACCAAAATAATCCAACGCTGAAAATTCTAATGAAAAAACATTGTCTAAATAAGAGAGTGATATCTCATCTGTTTTGGAGATAGCCTGGTTTAAAACAACTTTATTATTTCTCTTTTCCCCTACCTTTACTGTCTCGTTTAAAGCTTGCAGTTTCGTTATGGTAACTTCTATATTTTCAGGATATAGAGGAAAAGATGATGGAAAGAAATGATTTACACCATTAATACTACCAAAAAAGAGCTCACCTTGTTCAGACATTGCCGAAGCTGACCAATAAAACTGGTCATTTACAAGCCCATCATTAGAAAAGAAGTTTTCAATTGTTCCTTTCTCTGGATTAATTCTTGATAAGCCGTGCTCTGTACTAGCCCATATAAATCCTGACTTATCTTGCTGAATTGAATAAATCACATTATTGCAAAGCCCATCATTTATTGTAAAATATTCAAATTCAAACTGATTATCTGGCTTTTTTGTCAATTTTGTTAATCCATCACCATAAGTCCCTACCCACAAAGCACCATCATTATCTTCAAAAATAGTTGTGATATAATTGCCTGACAATCCACTATTATTTGGACTTTTTTCTTTTACTCGTGCCACAAAACTTTCAGGATTCATCACATCAAATGATGAATTCAAGTTGCTTTTATGAAAATAATAAAGACCATTTCTGGAAGCTATCCATATATAATCATCTTTATCTTTTATAATCCACCCAATTTCTCGAATTTGTGCAATAGGACTGTGTATATCTAACTCTAAAAACTCTTCTGTTTTTGTATCTAAAAGTGCCAAACCTCCCTCAGTGCCAACAAAAAGCAGATCATCAACAAGTAAAAAGGTTGAGACAAAAGTATTTACAAAATTGTTCTCTTCATCAGAAACCAAGGGTATAAAACGTCTAAACTTCCCATTTGCAAGCATTTTTGAAATTCCGCCACCCCAAGTTCCTAACCACAAAGAACCTGCATTATCTTTTATTAAAGATGTAACATAATTACCTGGTATTGAACTATCATCTAAAGGATTATATTCAAAAAAATCACTTTTATTATTTTTCCTATCAATCTTATTTAAGCCCTCTCCAGCTGTTCCAACCCAAAGAATATCATTATCGGGCAAAATTGAATTTATAGTATTGTTAGTCTGTGTAACATCTGAATTTTGTGGTCGAACTATATGATTAAAAGGTTTTTGATAAAGATTAAATCTATTTACTCCACCCTTTTCTGTACCAATCCAAACATTTCCATTATCATCTGGATATACTACATTTATGAACATACTATTTAGTGAAAACTCAATATTATCCTTAATAGGCAGAGAAGAAAAAGCATTTATTTGAGGTTGATATAAATTTACTCCACCCAAAGAACCTAAATAGATAGTTCCCCTAAAATCTTGTGTTATATGGTTTACCCTACCATGATTTAAACTATTTGGACTATAAGGGTCGTGAAAAAACCATTCATCTCTACCTGTTACAGCATTAAAGAGCCAAACACCATTATATGTTCCAACCCATAAATCGCCCTCAAGACTTTCATAAATTGAAAAAACTGTAGCCTCGTCCAAATCCCCAAAAATAAACGGATAGAGTGAATTATTTTGAAAATCATAAGTAGAAATTCCATGATTAGTACCAATTAAAACCCGACTATCTTTAAGTTGACAAAATGAATAGACATTATTACCTGTCAAATCACTGTTGACAGTGGTTAAATTTGATATATCATAACCCTCATCGCTATTTTTTGAAATAATAAATAGCCCCTCACCCAAAGTTCCAACCCAAATATTATCCTTTTCATCGATAAATAGGGATGTAATATGAAGATATTTGTTACTATTTTCACCTAAATCAAAACTATATATCGCCTCACTTATTTTATCAAAGTAGGCTAATCCTTGCGAAGTTCCTATCCAAACTGTGTTATCTCTAGATTCTACAACAGCATTTACCAAATTCGATGGTAAATCTGGTTTGTGATAAACATCAAATCTATATCCATCAAAACGAGCTAAACCATTGCCTGTAGCAAACCACATCCATCCATCACTATCTTTTATAATATCATGGACAGTATTCTGTGGTAGTCCATCTTCAATGGTATAATGCTGAAAATGATAATTTACTTTACCATAAGAGTTTAAAAATGATATTATGAAAAATATTAATATCAAAACAGTTCTAACATTGTAAGCCATAATCTGCAAATAATATAAGTTTTTCTAAAGTTTTCTGTTGAAAATCTTAAAGTTAAATAAAATAAACTCCTTTAACGGAAATAAACACTTTTTGTATTCATTTATCCACTAATTAAAAAATTTAATCCACATTATTAAACTCATAACTTCATAATTTTGATGTTGAATATTTGTATAGTTAAAATCTTTAAAACAATTATAATATGAACCAGATAAAATTATATTTAATAGGTGTTATAATTTTTCCATTAACTCTATTGGCTATTTCCTGTTCACAGAAATATGAAGTTAAAAAAAATCCTTATGTAGATGATTATAGTTCTGTTAAAAATCTATCACAAAAAGATAAATGGGGAGCTGGTAATTTACACGACCCAACTATATTAAAAACTGATAGCTTTTACTACGTCTATTCTACTGATGCATACTATATGGACAATGGTGTTTCTATATTTGACACTGATGAAAAGGTTGGCAACATCTTAGTTAGACGCTCTAAAGATTTAATTAATTGGGAATTTATAGGTTGGGCATTAGATGAAATTCCAAAAGAGGCTGTTGAATATATTCATGGTATAAACCAAGGCAGAGGTGCAGAAAATGTTTGGGCTCCATATATTTTAAAACATAATGATATATATAGGTTATATTACTCTGTTTCCACTTTTGGATATAACATTTCATATATTGGTTTTGCAGAATCTAGCTCTCCAGAAGGTCCGTGGATTGACAAAGGCGAAGTTGTAAAAACAGATAAAGACTCTCCAATGAATGCCATTGACCCATCCATTATTACTGATGTGGAAAATGGTAAAATGTGGATGCATTATGGCTCATATTTTGGTGGAATGTATTGTGTTGAGCTAAATCCAGAAACTGGCAAAACAATGACTGCAGGTGATTTAGGTCACTTAGTAGCAACAAGAGGTGATGCGAAAGATAAGATTATTGAAGCTCCAGAAATTATTTATAATCCAGAGTTAAAAAAGTACTTTTTATTTGTTTCATACGAACCACTTTTCACCTACTACAATATTCGTGTAGGACGTTCTGACAAACCAGAAGGTCCATTTTATGACTATTTTGGTAACGATATGGCTGAAACAACAAATAATTATCCAATCTTAACACACTCATATATGTTTGACAATCACCCAGGATGGTCTGGTAACGGGCATTGTGCAGTGTTTAATGATAATGGACAATATTATGTTTTACATCAAGGAAGATTGGCTCCATCTAATTTACTTATAAATCTTCATGTACGTGAGATAAAGTGGTTAAGCTCTGGCTGGCCTGTATTTTCTCCACAGCGATTAGCACATAAAAGTGGTGCAAATATTACTAAAAACTCTATAGCTGGAGAGTGGGAAATTATTCATCTAAATGATCTAAAAGAGAAAACACAACTGTGGCAAGGGCAAATACCTTCAGGTGGTTGGACATACGATAAAGATGCTTTTAATACCTCTTCAATAATCTCATTGAAAAAAGATGGAACAATCGAAAATAGCGATTTTACAAATTGGGACTTTAAGGAAGATAAAATATTTATTGACGATATAGAGTGTGCAGTTTTTGATGGTTGGGATTGGGAAAATGAAAATTATTCAATCCTAATAAGTGGAATTTTAAGTGATGGAACATCCATTTGGGCTAAAAAATTGGAAAACAAACAAAAATGATTTAATATTCTACCTCATTAATTAGGATATTTTTTAAATTTACAAAAACAGATGTTAAACTTTTAGATAATATTAAAAATCCAATGAAAAAAGCTATCAAACTATTAAATTTATTTATAGGCCTATCTATAATTTTAGGCCTTTACAGCTGTCAATCTACAGAAAGCAATATTACCAAAGAGAGTTTTGGAACTCTATCTTCTGGTGAAGAGATTGATATTTACACATTAAAAAGCAACACTGGTATTGAAGCCAAAATTATGACCTATGGTGGTGCTGTTGTTTCCATAAAAACACCTGATAAAAATGGAAAATTGGGTGAAGTTACTTTAGGTTTTGATAATATTGAAGATTATGAAACACATAGAGTTTTCTTCGGTGCAACTATCGGACGATTTGGTAACCGAATAGCCAATGGAAAATTCTCAATTGGTGATGTTGAATATCAACTTGCAACAAATGATGGCAATAATCATCTACATGGCGGTGTTGCTGGCTACGATAGGGTTGTGTGGAATGCTGAAGCAATTGAAGATGCAGAGAACCCTGGATTAAAACTCACTTATTTAAGCGTAGATGGTGAAGAAGGGTATCCAGGAAACTTAAATATCAGCGTAACTTACACTCTAAAAGGTGATGATTTACAAATTGATTATGAAGCTACAACAGATCAAGCAACACCAGTAAATTTAACAAATCATACATTCTATAATTTGGCAGGTGAAGGAACTATTCTTGATCACATTTTAACAATAAATGCTCCTTCATACACTCCAGTTGACGAAACATTAATTCCAACTGGTGAAATTATTACTGTTGAGAATACACCATTTGATTTTAACACACCAACAGAGATTGGTGCAAGAATCGAAGATACAGAAGGTGGATATGACCATAACTATGTTTTAAAAGAAACTGATGGATTAATGTTAGCAAGCAAACTTGCTGACCCTAAAACTGGACGTTATATGGAGATTTTAACCACAGAACCAGGATTACAATTCTATTCAGGAAACTTTTTAGATGGTACTCAAGTTTGTGGCGAGAGAGAATATACAATTCATACTGGACTTTGTCTTGAAACTCAACATTTTCCAGACTCTCCAAATCAACCAAACTTCCCTTCAACTATCTTAGAAGCAGGTGACACATTTAATTCTACAACCATTATGAGATTTGGAGTAGAATAAATACAAAATATTAAAATAAATTAGAGACGTGCTTAATTGTACGTCTCTTTTTTATTTGATGATAAATCTCTCAATCTTTTCCTAATTCTATTTCAAACTTCTCTTCTCCAGGAAGTCCATCATCTGAAATTCCAACAATAGAAATTGTGAATTTTTTCGGGAGATATTGCTTCTCAATATCAAATTTAACTTTACCATCTACTAACTGTACTGATGGATTCCAATATATAGTTGGCGCGTAAACGACTCTCTCACCTATCATTAATGCTGGCTTTGTGGTAAAATCCTTCTGCGGTGCAAAACCATAAACTCTCGATTTATAAATTCCTTTATTTTTTACCATTCCACCAATTCCAGCACCTCCTTTTGTCTGTACAGAAATTATGATATCATTAGCCTCTAAGTATGCTTCAGGATAAGAGTTAATTATATAAGAGTATAAAAAATCAGGACTGTAAATTTCGTTAGGCATTTTTGCTTCTGTTATTGCATCTTGAAGTGGCGAACGCTTTAAGTTTTTTATTACCCCAATGCTCTTTATGTGCTCTGGCTCTAAAGTAGAAATTCCTGCAATTGCCCACTCTAAATGCCCTTTATGGTTAGTAAATGCAGATAAACGTCCATCTACATAAAAGTAAAAACGTTCTCTTCCTGCACCTTTTCTCTTAAAAGAGTACATATATGATAAATGTGACCTATCCTCCAACTCTTGGTCAAGATTTGAAAGTAGTGGTGGAAGTAAATATTCATGTTCACTAACGGCACCCCACCTTTCGCTGATTACATTTATTTCTGGATACATTATATCTAAAAGACTAAATAAGCCATAATGCCATTTGCGCTGACTTGCAATCTCTTCAACTTCTATAGAAGATAACACATCAGTTTCCTCACCATATACAACATGCAGTTTCTCAACCAACGAAAGTTTGCGACGTGCCGTAACTTCAACCTCTTCTAAAGTAATATCTGACAATGAACTTAATTTATTTTCTTTTTCAGATTGCTTATCCTCTTCAATTTTTTGATAAAGTGCCTTTTGATATTCTATCGCATCATGCATACTGTTTTTTAATTGAACTGGCTGATATGTACTACTTACATCAATTAAATCATATAAGTTTCCAAATGATGTTTTCCCTAAATTAGTGCTCAGCGTCAAGTCATAATCTTTTTTCCGTTCATGTTTGTTTTTTGTTTGAACGATAATATCAAGCGTGTCAGAAAAATCTTCCAATTGAAAAATAAATTGACCATTAATGTTGGTAGTGGCATTGCCAGCAAAAACTGATTTTCCACTCCCCATAAATGTCACATCACAGTTAGGTACAGGTTTTGGATTCTTTCTCATACTGTTTACAACTCCACGCAAATAGAAGTTTGTTTCTAATAAATACTCTGGATTTGGAATTGTATCAGCTAAAACATTTTGCCATAAATATCTCTCCCATCTGTTAGATGCCATTAGTAAATCTACCTGTCGTTTAGTACTTATATCATTTCTAAAAATATTAATATTCTTATTAGATAACGACGGAATATCTGACTCCATATAAATATATTTTGCCAACGACTTTTCTGAACTAATTATAACGCTATCATCAACCACAGGATTTATAGAAATTGCAAAATCTCCCATTGATGAAGCTCCATCTTTGTCAAGTACATCAATAGTAAACTCAACTCCTCTATCTGTTTCTTCAGTATCAATCTCAAAAGATAAAAAATCATCATTATTGACAAATACCATTCTCTCACATAGTAAATCAAGACCACTATCCAACACTACAACTTGCACAATTCCTGTATGAAAATCCTCTTTTTTTAATCTAATACTATTTGCACCTTGTTGAGGTACAAAACTAATAGCATGCACCACTTTGCCGCTCTGTGTTACAACAAGATTCACCTCTTCTTCATTTGATGAAACACTGTTTATTATAATATCAAAAAAACCATTTTGAAGATTATTATTCACATAAAGAGAGTAATCACTATTTGATTTTATCTCCACTGGAAAGAGTTCTCTACTGCCATCTGTTTTATCATATTCAAAAAAATATTTTTTACCCTGAATTGGAATAAAACTGAACTGAGCACGCCCATTTTCATCGGAATTTATAAATGCAACAACATTTTCATCTTCATCAACAATTTTTCCAAACTGAGATTTTATCTGTTCTGAGAGAAAAATCATTCTATTTGTAGTTCCATATAACACATTGCCTCCCTCTGAAATTATAGAAAACAGCTTTTTATCAGACTCTTCATTTTTTGCATATCTTATATCTAACCCATCACTATCCTCATCTTCTAACACTTCTGATAATACATCAATCGCTTTATAAAATAGAAATTCTTCCCCACTATTAAGCATATAATTAGTATATGCCTTTATCTTTAGCTTAATATCATTTTGAAAATAAGGAATTTCGATTTGTCCATAAGATCGTCCATTTTTTATCTCGAAAAGATAATTTGCAAGAACTTGATTATCATCAAAAACCACATCAACATACATTATTTTCTCAAGTTTGTCCAACTGATGGCTGTTTGCATCAAGCAACCACGCGCTAAACCAAATGGTATCATTAGAAAAATAGACATCCCTATCTGTATGCAAATATAATTTCTGAAAATGCATTAAATATGAATATTCGTGCATCTTTTTTATTATTCTCTCACTATTTTCATTTTGAGAAAAGAGGGTAATATTAAAAAATGAGAGAAAGAGTAAAGCAATTATTAAAATGGTTATTTTTCTCATTATACGAGGTTTATATGATTATCCCAAATTATACATAGTTCAATTAATGTCCACATCTAGTGGTATTTTATTTTTTAGAACACAATGATAATTTTATTATTCTATTGCGCTCTTCCCCAACCCTCTAAAGAAAACTAATAACCAACACATTACAATAGTCAACAGGTCTAAAAGTCCCCTTTAGGGGATTTAGGGGTTATATGTTATGTTTTTTCAATTTTCTTTTCATCTCACGGCAACCCTAATTAGCTTCGCTGAACTTCATTTCCTTTTTATGGACAATTTAGAATTACAAGAAGTCATTTAAGAATATGAATATAAAAAAGAAAGGGAAGAAATCCTAACAACCTCTTCCCTTTTGAAATAATAAATTTATTTTTTCTATAATAAATGACCTTTCTCTAAAATCAGATTTTCAGCCTCTATATTCCACAAGCCATTATGTCTTTGACAAATCTCATGTAGTTCTTTAAACACTTCATTCTCTTTGCCTTTTTCTTCAAAATCAGCTATCGCTGTTAGAGGGAATGTAAAGTGTGTATAAATTAACTTTTTACCACCAGGAATTTCTGGCAATCTTAAAGTTGTATCAATTACAGCATCCAAACCGCCGACATGGGTAACCAATCCAGCTGGATCTAACCCTTCGCTCATCATTTGAAGAGCTTCATTCATATCATCAGTATTTCCACCACTTGTACCAGTAATATGAGTTGCTTCATAATGCACTTTGTAGAAATTCAATGGTGCAGTAAAATCTGGATTATCTGGACCAGCAAAGAAGTTTAAGCAACCATCAAAAGCTAAAATATTATCAGCTTGCTCGATAAGTGGAGCAACAGGTGCAAAAACGAAAACATCATTATATCCAACTCCATTGGTTAATCCCTTCAACTCTTCAACAGGATTTGCCATCTCTTTAGTGTTGACATATTTCAACTCTATACCATTCTTTTTAGCATCTTCAACTGTATAAAGTGATGCAGCTCTATCAAGTCTTTCTTGATCAATATCAGTAATTACTAAAAGTGACGGTTTTCTATCTTTTCGATTTATAGCATAATTAATTGCAGCCAATCCCATAGGACCAACGCCTGCAAGAATTGCCATATTTCCACCATCAACAATTTCCATTTCGTGAACATACGAACCTGGTTTTGTATGATAGTTAGCGTGCATTGCACCAATCACACACGACAGAGGTTCAGCTAACGATGCAGGAAAAAATCCTGGCCCATTATAAGGTAAAAGACAATTCATCTCCATCACCTCATTTGGAATTACAACGTATGTAGCATCTCCACCAATATTGGTATAGCTGTATCCAGGCGCACTTAAAATTCCAACTGGACCGCCTTCATAATTCATTGCAGGTTGGATAGAGAATTTATCTCCAACTTTAAATTTATCTGCCCATTTTGAACCAACTTCAAGCAGTTCTCCAGCAAATTCGTGACCTACAATTATCGGATTATCTGCAATATCTTGTGGCACACGTTTGTGGTCTGTTCCTTGAACAGCAGCTTTGTAAGTTGACATACAGATGCTGTCACTCACAACTTTTGCCAAAATTTCATCATCTTTAATAGGTGGTAAATCAAACTCCTCAATTCGAAGATCATTTTTACCATACATTCTTACAGCTCTTGTTTTCATATCTCAATTTTTTAATTTTTAAATTATATTTACCCCCAACCCCCTAAAGGGGGCTAATAACCAGCGGGTTGCAAATTGACAACAGGTCTAAAAGTCCCCTTTAGGGGATTTAGGGGTTTACGTTGTATTTTTAAATAACTCTGATTTATTATATTAAATTTTGTTTTCTCTTAATGGACAATTTGGGATAATATCTTATATTAAAATAATATGCTCATACCAAACCAACTCTATTTTAACATTATCTGCCCGCCTGTTACAGGTAAAGCTTGACCAGTTTCAAACTCTTGGTCTATTAAATATAAAATTCCTCTAACAACATCTTTTACACTGCAACCACGCTGTATCGGTGTTTGATTCAGATAATGTTGCTTTACATCATCTATATTTTTTGCTCCCGGAACTTTTCCCGCTTCTAAATATTGAACAAAAAGTCCAGTTTCAGGATCGCTCCAAAGTGGACCGTCATAAAAATTTCCAGGACAAACACTGTTTACTTTTATTCTTTCTGGTGCAAGTTCTAACGCAAAAGATTGTGTTAAACCAATTCCGCCAAACTTACCACCAGCGTAAGCAAAATTATTTCGACTACCACTTAATCCACTTTTACTATTTATCTGAATAACATCAGCCATATAGTCTGATTTGT
>CAZHHH010000070.1:0-14384 GCA_964532085.1 uncultured Marinilabiliaceae bacterium | reverse complement strand
CTGATATCAGGCGGCGTATTTATTTAGACCGAATGGCGCATGTTTTTGCGTTTACCGGCGAGCAAACACTCCTTAAGTTTTAGTTCAATAGCATGCTTACACAAAAAAGCGCACGGAATAAAGTAATACGTAACTATTTCCCCACCACGATCATCGACAATCCCTTTCTGAAGATATCTGGCAGATTCCAAATAATCCATAGCCATATGTCCTATAACTTCTCTAGAATAATAAGAATTGTCTTCAAATGACTCGTCAACTTTGATGGATCTAAGATGTTTCATCACACCCAAGTAAGACAAATCAAATACCTTATCATCGAGAATAACCCGTTTTATGACATAGTCATCAGGGATTTCATCAAACACCATGTTGTGTGCGCCGATGCACTTTCCAGTCGCATCAAATCTTTTTCGCATTCCCATTACGCTAACCGCCTAGCTTATATATCATATATTATTTGTTTCCTACATATCTTAATCGTACCATCTAAGCCTATGTCTATTCCGACCGACTCTAACCTCATTCCCTTTTCTATACACTATAAAACCAATCTATATATTTCTCTCATTTGTGGGTTTAATCTTATTCTCTTTATATCTGGATTAAGCACAACAATTAGTAAAACCACTTTATGACTATCCAAAAGATTAACTATCCTAGACAATTGAATTTCTGTTCTTTTAGTCTTCACCGATGGAAAAATTGCCTCCTCATCAAATGAAAGAAGTGTTTTTATTTCAATTACTGTGTCTGTATCCTCGATATATAAGTCTGACTTGTATCCATCGATTATCTCCTCTCTTTTAACGCTTCTCCTTTTTCCTAAAAAAGAAAAGCTTCTTTTCATGAGATTCTGCGCGATAATTGAGTTTGCCTCTGCAAGATTTAGCAAGATAAATCGGGTTCCAACTTTTACAGCAAAAACCGAGTACTTGGTTCTATTACTAGCACTACCATTTTCATATAGTAATACGCTTCTTCCAGCAAGGTTGAAGATCTTACAGATTTTGCAAGAAGAGGGCAAATAGCACTTATATTCATTCTTTCCGATTAGTACGTAACAAAGAAACCTCCTTTTATCCTCCCTTAAAAATGTTCCCTCTATCTCATTTCCAGATAATATATTCATCACATTGCCTTTAAGGAAAACGCCACTTCCCCGCCAAATCCACTCATTGTATATTTTTCGCTTTGCATAAGCAGTTCCTTCTTTGCAGAATAAGCAAACGGAAACAAAATATTCAGATGATCCAACTCCGTATAGGAATAATAACTACTACCATCGAGCTTCATCCCATTAGAAATCACGAAATCAAGCACTTTATCATTTGTAATCGAAATCTTATGAAGGACATATCTTGTTTTTGTTTCATTTCTAAGAATATCCATCTCTTTAAGTGTAAGCGTAATCCTTCTTGTTGTAGCTTCAAGCGTTCCGCGTTCTCCCCAGGCATCATACAGTTTCTGCTTTAACGCAGGGTTAGTAATTTCATCATTAAATTCAAACAACTTACCCATGATCTTACACACATCTTTGAACACAGGATATGTGAGGCACAGCATCAAATACTGCACAGGTTCCGAGCAGTCCGGATGCTCCGCTAACACTTCCAATGCGTCCTTTCTCACTGGATCCAAATCCTCTGACGGGTAATACCATACATTCATCAGTATCTCTCTTGTCTTTCTAAGCCTCGTCGGGCTATCAATCTCATAAGACAGATACTCATTCATCTTTTCTTTATATTCAGCCTCCGGAAGATTCTCCTTCAGCATTCTTACTGCTTCATTCAGCCATGATAATCGTATACTGCACGCATAACCTACCATCTTAGCCATTATTGTCCACCGCCTTTATCTTAATAAACGGCACGATCACTTCGTCAATAGTGATTCCGCCGTGATTCATAACTTCTTCACCCTTCGCGTCGAAGGAGCCGCCAATTCCGCAGATGAGATAATCAAACTGCTTATCCAAGTAATACTTCGGATATTCAATTAGTCCCGGATACTTTTCAAGAATAGCATCCTTATCTGCAAAATCTTTCAGTACCACCATTCTGTGGCTCTTTGTTTCTGTCTCTACGCCGGACTTCATCAGTTTACCCATTCCGACGCATGGTGTATTACCGTGGTCTGCACTGATATAAACATCGAAACCTGCCTTTAACATCCGACGGACAGTTCCTATCAGTTTTCCTTGTTTCATGAGCAACGAGATGTCATTATACATCCCGGTACGTCCCTGGAGCTGCCCGTGCACCATATCGTCCACATCATTGATGATGATTGCAGCGCACGATACCGCCTGTCCGAAGTCGGCATCATATCCTCTCTCATAGCCAATCTGTGCATCTGCATATCCTAAGCCCAACGCACACTCCGTAAATTCCTTTTTCTCTTTGCTCTGGCTCCACGGATTCTCTAATTGCACCGGATATTTATTTGACAGCAAACACTGTCTCGATACAGATGTAACCGTCGGAATCATTGCCATAGCATGAGAATGATCATAACGGATCCCATCAAGTGACTTCGATAGTATCTTCCAGTCAAACTCCGACATGCCATCCATGACGATGATCACAAACTTCTTGCTGTGATCATTCATATATTCCATCGCCTTGCTCACAAGTACCGGTGTGTCCCCAGGCATTTCCGTAGACAATTTTCCGAAGTCTTTCAAAATAAAATCCACAAAAGGACGGCATATTTCTTCTATATCGACAGAGATCCCATATTGCTCTGCCAGAACATGGATCTCAGCCTTCTTTTCTGCCACGCTAAACCAATCACGATAATTCTTCGCATTTCTCACAGCGGTGCTAAGGCTTTCACAAAGATCATCAACATACCGTTTAACATTTGCTTTATCCCTGACTGCATCCCTGATAAAATTCTTTGTTGCCTTATACGCACTCAGATCAGAAAAGTTCTTCTTATATGCCAATGTCAGAAGATTGTAATCCAATTCCGAATCATCTTTAATTGCTGAGGCATTCAGTTTCGGAAACATTACTGCAACACTTACTTTAGTACATCTAAAGATCTTTTTTACATCATATGGAATATATGCTCCCGGTCTTGCGATCATCAATATCTTTTCTGATCTACTTTTCACTCGTTCCTCTACCTTCGAACGATAAATCAGGTCGTTCTCATATCGAACGATAGAGAATCCACGCTCAGCGAAGAAGGAGCTGTATTCGGTTTTCTCTTCAAGCCCATCCTCATCTATCAATAAAACAAAGTCTTCATATTCAGCAGAGGATTTTTCATACACGTAGGCACCAAACATCTCCCTACGCCTCCAATCTCACCAATAATGATAGTCTGAAATCAGGATATACCTGCTTTCCCTTCTTAAAGCTTCTTTCGATATCTTCCCGTTCCTTTTCAAGTCTTTGCAAACGGGATCTACGGATATTTTCAATTCCTATATGATCCGCTGCTTCTGTTCGTAGTTGCAGCGCATACATATATTTGTTATAGGATTCCTGATTCTTTTGAAGCTGCTTTTCTTTAAGCTCCACAAAAGTATCGTATGCGAAATCCATGCTCATCTTCTCCAGTTTTTCGTAATCCTCAGCTGAGAGGTTTTGAACCTCGCTAACCGTCAGCCGGGAGTTTGCATCCAGGAACTGATCCATGATACGTTTACCGGCGACAGGTCTCAGCACAAAATCCTTATTAACGAAAATTGGTACAAATCGCTTGCTGCTCTCTCCATCAGAAATAGACAGCTCCCAAAGCATAAAATAGCCTTCCTCATTCGGAAAATCCTTTATGCCAACGGACAATATCGGCGACATCCGATCCTGAATGATATCCGTCTTCAAATGTCTTGTGATTTCCGTATCCGTCATTCCAATCCGGTCGATCAGTGTAGATTCCTGTCCTTGCCAACCGTTATAGTAGGCAAGCATCATCCGTAGTGCTGCATCTACATCAAAATCCGATTCCTGCCCTACCAGCTCCTGAAGATCCTTTTCCTCGCGGATGATCTCTTTATACTGATTGGAATTCTTCAGCTGCTGCCGCATCTCAGATTCAATCGGTCTGAGGCTCTCTTCCAGTTTATATGGCTTCGCAATTGTATTCATATAGGCATCGGTGAAATCGCACTCAGCGACTTCACTGTCCAGAACATCGGAATACTTATCTACGCCCATCTCTGCAAGGATAACTGAAAGCTTCTCTTCCAGCACCTCTCTGACGCGATTTTCAACAGTATCGGTGATAATGAAATTATAAATATGGACATCTCTCTTCTGTCCAATACGATCTGCACGTCCGCATCTTTGCTCAATCTTCATCGGATTCCACGGCAGATCATAGTTGATGATTATATTTGAAAACTGCAGGTTCAAACCTTCACCACCAGCATCGGTAGAAATGAAAATACTGCTCTTTTCCCTGAACTCTCGAAGAGCCTCGTTTCTTTCTTCGATGCTCATTCCGCCGTTAAGGATAGAAACGGTGTATCCTTTGTTTTCGAGCAGCTGCCGCAAATAACTCTGCGTCGCTACGAACTCTGTAAAAACAATGATCTTCTGTTCAGGTTCTTCGTTCAAAATGGAATCTATCGTATCTGTTAGAGTCTCAACCTTAACATCCGGATGCTGAAATTCTGCCTGCTTCGCTGTGGAAATAATCAGTTCCAGCTCCTGGATTTCCTCTTCCATATCCAGCGAAATGGCTTCAAGCGCATCCTCAACACCATCTTCAATATCTAGCTCTGCCAGATCCTCTTCTGTAAGATTTCCAAGATGCGTGCTCTGTGTTTTCAGCACCTGAAGTCTTCGTTCCAAGCTCTGGCGTATCGCCGCTGTGCTGCTCGTCACCATGCGCTGCATGATGATAAGCAGGAAAATCAGGCACATATTCTTTTTCCGGTTCCGGAGCGCCTTGTTATACGTCTTGGAAACATAATCCGTAAC
Organism: uncultured Marinilabiliaceae bacterium; assembly: GCA_964532085.1. GTDB lineage: Bacteria > Bacteroidota > Bacteroidia > Bacteroidales > Marinilabiliaceae > CAZHHH01. The sequence continues at coordinate 9,441 of CAZHHH010000070.1, read as the reverse complement.
CAATTCATACAACTCTCGCTGCATGGAATGACGCTCATCCCAGTTCAAAGAAACCAGATGCGTAATCCTATTCTTGAAAAGCTTATTACCATTGTTATCTATTGCCTCTCTCTTTTCTGTTCGGATCAAATATGGAGCCACCTGCTCTTTAACAATAGATTTTGCATTCGGGAATGCTTCGGCATCCAGCAGCCTTACCAGCCGAAGGAACGGTTCTGTCTTCCCGTTATGTGGCGTAGCAGATAAAAGAAGCAGATAAGGACTAGCCTGTGAAAGTAGATGCCCAAGTTTATAACGTGCCACTTCTCCGGTAGATCCGGCAACTCTATGGGCCTCGTCTATGACCACAAGATCCCAGCCGCTATTGATGATGGCGTAGATACGCTCTTCGTTATATTTTTCCACCTTCTCATCCGTCCAGCCCACATGTTTCTCAATCGGCTTGATGGAATCCATTGGAGAGATGACCTGATCATACTGCCCGTAGACATCATCGTTATCCGTCAGCCTACGAATCGTGTCGTAATCAGATGGCAGAATAACATTGAATTTCTCATGGAACTTTTCCTGCATTTCTGCCGCCCACTGTGTAACCAGACCTGTCGGGCATACTACAAGTACGCGTTTTACCAGACCTCTGGTTTTCAGTTCCTTAATAACCATTCCTGCTTCGATGGTTTTTCCAAGACCAACCTCATCTGCCAGAATATAGCGGATAGTGTTGCTCTCCATCGCGCGATTCAACACATGAAGTTGATGAGGCAGCGGGATTACACCGCTCGCTAAAGAAGACAGTAATCCTCCTGCTGTCTCATTCTTAATCTTGGAGAGCAGCGTAACATACCGCAGATAATTCTCATCATAAGTGTTGTTTCCACCGTCCGCTTTGAGCTGATCAGCCGTAACCTTATACACTGTGCCGGTGGCAGGATTAAACACCCGGTATGATGTATATCCCCAGGCTTCTATTTTTTCTAATATCTGTACGCTTGCGTTATTCGATGTATCAAACGCAAATTTCCCTGTTTCCAGCACTTTATCACCTCATAAATTAAACACGGCTTAAACTGATATCGTAGTACATCAAGATGTTGGGATCCTCTTGTACCGTCTGATCCGGTAAACGCTCAGCCATGTCAACAATAGCCTGATAGTTCTTATCTTTCCAAAGTCTTGCAAATCCTACTCGTATAGCTTCAGAGCGGAAAAGCTTTAGTTTGCCTTTTGAAGAAAGATACCCTTCAAACTCTTTCCACAACTTCTTTTCGCGCAGTTTTGCAACATCGCCTTCCTTCTTAACATCTGGGATGTACCATCGACCTTTTTCGTCTTCAAGGAAGTTTTCCTCTAGTAAAATCGCCAACTCTGGCATCTCCTCAAATTTATCAACCGACTTTACTTCTTTCATAAAGTCCGGTTGAATTTCAGCATACGTCTTAGGATCATCCAATTTCTGATATAACCAAGCAATTGCAGTTTTTTCGTTAGTGACAAATAAGCTAAACTGTATTGGTTCGACATCTGTTTTTATTCTCGCGGTGTCATATTCATTAATCTGATCTGGAAGAAAATACATACCGTCACGTTTTAGAAATTTTTCATCCAGTCCTTTGTAAAAATCTGTGGCATCGATTGGAACCGGCATTCCCTGCATGATATGATAAGCAACCATTCTATCAAACAGCAGAATTGCCTGACGTTCAGCCACAACCTCAATTTTCTCGTTTTTCACGACAACCACAGGTATGTTTTCAAGATGCTGTCTAACAAACCCCCATGCTGTTTCTTCAGTTCCAGCTTTATTGACAAATTCTCTTGTAAAGCTTTCTTTAGGCTTATATGCAGAGATAACTAAATCCTGATCAACTGTACCTTTTGCATTAAATTGATTGATCGTTTTCTTTTCTTTATTCAATGTTCTTACATCAGCAATTACAAAACCGGCTCGGTTAACAGCTTCCTGGATAGCATTCCAAACACTATTCTTTGAATTATGGAACTCAATTGTGATCCATCTATTTGGCTTTAGAACTCGGTATAACTCTCTGAAAGCATTGATCATAAGAGCTTGGTATTCAACAAGCCCCTTTTGTTGTGTATTGTTCATAATTGCTTCTGAAGCATTATTTGTAAATACCTTCAGCCAACTCTCCGAAAGCAAATTTAGTTCAGAATACATGATGTTTGCACCAAATGGAGGATCAATAAAAACATAGTCAATGATATTATCCGGTATCTGAGATAAATCAGTAGCAGACTGTGTGGTAACCAATGTTGCCGCATCTTGATATTTAAGATTCTGTAATTTCTTAAACTGAAACTCTAATTGATGAATTACATTATTCTCAACATACATAGCAGGAAGATAAAAAGTTCCTGCCATTGGGCCTACTAATGCTCTGCTTCCATGTTCAGGCATAAAACGATTAAGGATAGTCAGTTTCGGGAGCGCACTTGTAAGAAGGAACAGGCTTTTGTTCCCTTTTGCCCCTTCCAAATATTTTTGAATAAAGTATAATGTTCTATCCTTATATACTTGCCAAATGTACTTTATGTTTCCCCGGAACATCTCCGTGGTCTTGTCGCCTTCTGGAAATACTGAGGCGGCATTTGGCAATGACAAAGGATCTATTTTGGCTTCTTCGATTTTTCTTAAGTCTTCCTCATCTGGTCTCTTATTAAACCGTGTTTTATTGACAGAATAATTGATCAAAACAGGGACACTTTTTGTTATTTCAAATGGTTTTCCGGTAATAGGATCAACAGAAGGTTCAATTGCCCTAGCACACTTGGCTTTCGTTAGTTTTAATCCACAATGAGGGCAAGCAAATTCCTTTTGAGTTTTATTTGTATTAGGATCCACTGCCGTATCGTAATAAACTAATTCCGAAGAGCAATTAGGACATATAAACACATCTGACCAAACAGTGTAATTGATTATTCCTCTAATCGGTTCACCGTTAAAACCAGTATATGTCTGTCCATTTTGAACATGTAGTGTTGTATAATAATCCCCAGCTTGGCTTTTTAACCGTTCAATATTGTTTTCTATATCATTTAATTCTTGAGGCTTAATTGATTTGTTGTAACTCCCCGCAACAAATGCCGCGATAGTTGATAAATCGGCTAATATTGCATGCCTATGAGAACCACTTTTCCCTGCATCATCACATATTTTTGCAGCTACACCAGTCATACCAGTACCGCAGAATGAATCAAGTACAATATCCCCAGGACTAGTATAATGCTCAATAAATGCTTTGATCGCTTTGGGCGGCACTTTAGTGTGGTAACTATGAATGTTATAGATTAAATCATGTTTGTCTTCTGCTACATCAGCTGCATATGGCTCCCTGTGATAATCATCATCCGCTTCAATATAAGGATGACCATATTCTTCAATGAATTCATTCAAAAACGGATTCGGGCATGCAGTATATTCTGGAGCAGAAGATATTCTATCTATATCCTCTTCTTTTCCTATGGGAAATCCCTCAATACCTTTCACTTCATCCATTTTAGACCGTAACTTTTCGTCCATTTTTTATTTACCTTTCTTAAACGATTTATTAATTCTGTCACATTCTTCCTCAGTCAACGTTTTCCCTGATACCGTTCCATTCTGATACACTATTCCAAAACTATGAATCGATATAGGATTGTTTAAAAACTCAACATTATCAAGGACAAGACAACCTATCATTAAGTCAAATGTGCCATACATTCTGTATACAACATTTATAAAGTCATCTCTTTCAGGACTGCCCAACTGTCTCCCATATTTGTTCCAAGCTTCAACAGCACTCATGGATGTACTATCTTTCAGTAATCCACGTCCAACAATACATCTACTTTGATCAGCCTTTTTTCTAGACATAAAGTAAATGTATTCGCCTGGATTAACAGCTTTAAATGTCTTTCTTTTTCTCCAGAAAACGGCTTTGTCTGTCTCTTGTTTTTTCAGGTCTTCGCACCATTCTTCACTGGAAAGTATCAGATAGCCTCTCATAACTACACTTCCCTTCGTTTTACTACTATACGAAGCTTGCTGTTGTCTTTTCCTTTCGTGTATCCATCAATAAAATCATTGATTTTATTCTTAAAGGAGCTCTCATCCATCGGAGGAAGTTCTTCCAACTGATGCATGAGGTCTTCCATCTCAATTACTACAGGCTCAAATCCTTTGAGCAACGCGTTGATGCTGTTTACAAAGAAATCATCCACCTTCTTTGGAAGTTCTCCTGATGCCACAAAGTCATCAATCGCATTGGCTTCCTGTGCTTTCAGGAACTTCTTCTGATCAAGAATGATCGGATCAGACAGTGTATCCAGAAGCATCTTTGTCCACTCGCTCACCATCAGATCAATACGGTCTTCCATCTGTTCCATCTGACCAGCGACATTCTTTGCCTTATCTTCAAGGCTAAATCGGCAATGAGGACAAATCGGGCTGCTCTTCAGATCCTGCGGTGTAAGACTATAGCAGACCTTCAGTTCTGCCATACTCTTCTCCAACTCAGAGAGCTTTGCTCCGGACAGGATCTCAATTCCCTTCAGTTTACGAAGGTTACTAAGAGCCTGACCTTCCTGGATCTTTCCACGGCGTTTCGCATCATCGATACCAAGTCTCTTTTTCTTATGTTCCTCGAAGTAGATATCAATGTACTTCTCTTTAATTTTTTCAAGTTTAGCCACAACCTTTCCGGCTGCAACATCACCTGCAGTTCCGTCCATGATGCTGTCACGGGTTTCTCTAAAAGCTGCCTTTCCATCTTCTATGGCAGATTTCATATCTGCTCCAAGATCGATGAACTCTATGGCTGAAATATAACCGACAATATCAGTGCAATCCGTCTTGAAGGTTATGTATTCTGGAATACGACGAAGCAACTGGATCTGCTTATCCAGTTCCTCAATCTGATCATAGGTTAACCCGAAGTTATTCAGCTTCGCCGGTGTATTGAATTTAGCCTGGTAATTGCTGAACTCATTCTTTACAGCGGTAGCTGCACTACGCATCATATTAACCTGCTGCTGATTTGCCAGCGGTTCTCCCCACAGTTCAAATCCATCAGTAAGTTTCCTGTCTGCAAGCACTGCACTGTTGCTCATCTCCTGTGCCTTCTTAAGAAGCTCTGCCACGCCTTTTTCTCTATCATTAGGATTGTCGAGAAGCGCAGGATTGATATCCAGAACCTCAAACAGCTTTTTCAGTTCCGCCATAGAAAGCTGTGCCGGTCTGGACAAATACTTGAATTCATACAGATCAAACACACCGGTCTTCGGAACCTTATCCAGATTTGACGCCGTCAGTGTGCTACCATCTTTCAATGTAATGACGGCGTATCCGGCATATACCAATGACAGGAAAATGATCGGCGTAAACAGATAATTGATCTTAAACTCCTTATCCACAAACATATTGTCATTTGCCGGCTCAAAGATATCGGAGTAATTCAGCACGCCCTGCGGCTGAAGCTTCTTCAGCATGTCAATATAATATGACGCATACTTGGAACCCTCAGGACGAATCTTATCTCCATCAAGGATTCCAAAACTCTGAAGCATTGCCGTAGCCTGCTGGTTCTTTCTTCCGGCATAATAATCAAAGGCCGCTCTGACATTTTCAGCCTGATTCTTTCTTGTAATCTTTGTCTTCATAACAGGATATCCCGGATAAATCGTTCCGAAATATTCATCCAGGCTGATAGAGGATGCCAGATCGATGGTATCCTTGAAGGTCATATCCCTGTTATACTTGCCCTTCAGCACCTCAATAAGCTGCTTCATCTGACACTTGTATGTCACATTGAAGCAGGTGTTCTTATTCTCGCTCAGGTACTTGATCAGTTTTTTCCTGAGGATTGCAGCCTTTCCAAGATAAGCATCCTTATCCTTGCCCTCACTGATGTCAGCCTGAGCATTTGCCGCTGCGTACAGACGGAGATCTTCCTTAAAATCATCGTTGCCTCTGAAATAGAAATAAACTTCATCGTCCAGGTTATGTGTATCCGCACTTACATCACCAAATGGAGGCATGATGTGAATATAGAAATCTCTTTCCGGCTGCGCTGTGCTTCTTTCTCCCGGAAGTCCCATGAACAAGTAACCTTCACGGAAAATGTTGTGTGAATCCCAGTTCAGATCATACTGATAAATCTTAAAGCCGTTCACATACTCCTTCGCATCCCACTCCAGGCATCCATATACAACCGTATAGAAATAACGGTTCAGCTCGCTCTCAGCCATCATGGAAGCTTTCTGCTTGATACGCTCATCATAATCGACAACCTTATCAACATCGATGTAATACTGGTTATTGGATTCATTGTGTATGATGAACTGTCCTGAAACAGTCTTCATGATTTCTTTCAGTGTTGCATTTACGGCTCCCAGTAAGAAATCTGCATCCTGCTCCGGCATCGGCAGATACAGGCAGAGATCATCTTTCAGATTCTCTGCTGTAAGACCAAACTGTACATCAAGACCGTTTGTAGTCAAGCGATGCACGCTCAGCGCATAGATAATCTGCATTGCCATTGGCTTGTATGCTGCCTTAGCAAAAGAACGATTCACGATTTCTTCCAACTGTCCGCTGGCTGCTACCACACGGCTGATGGTTACATCGCTCTTAAGCAAACCATTTGACTTGATTGCAGGCCAGTAATCATCAAAAGAGATAACGCCCGGAGCATCTTCCGGAACCTGCGTATCGAAAATATCCTTAATGGTCATTGAGATGTTTTTCAGAATATGTCTGTTCTCAATGACGTAAATCTTGTTAAACACATCTATGTATGACGGATGAATCGGGAACAGATCCACAAAGTCTTCCATCTTTGATGACATGCCACCATACAGCCCGGAGAACTTTTCCAAATGCTGACGGATCATCGCCTTCTGCTCCGGTGTCTTTTTCAGAATACGTTCTGATACAACATACGCCGTTGCCTCTTTAGTAATGATGATCTGAGTAAAACGGTCTCCAACCTTCTTCAGAGTCTCACTGACAAAGCTGAATCTAGGATTATCAAACACCTTCTCCTGCACACCGCAGATCAGACGGATCCTCGACTTGGAGCACATCTCCGCCATAGACTGAAGGAATGCCAGATCCAGTACAATCTGTCTCTCGTCTCGTGATGTAAGATAGGAAAGAAGCTCATCGATAACGATCATGTATCCCTTGTCCGGATACTTTGACTGGAACGCCTGCATAACCTCTTTGATCAGACGGGCATTGTCACGGACATTGTTCAGATCCGGAACAGTATAATCAATGCCACGGTTTGCAAAATCATCCTCGATTTCAGCCAGAATGACTTCTCTGAGCGGCATTGTTAGTCCATCAACCTTAAGCCTTAAAACCTCAAACTTACCTGCAACAATCTCCATGTCCTTTGCAAAGCGTTTATTCTGTGCAAACTGAAGATTGTCCGAATCTGTCGCAATTGATGCAATAACAGACATGAGATGGGATTTACCAGTACCATAGTTACCGACAATCATAACTGCCTTATTATCGATAACCTCTTCCATCTGAAGCTGATCAATAACAGTCGCCTTAATGTTTTCCGCCATAGTGTCAGACATAACATAGGTCTGCACCATATCCTGTGCAACTTTCTTATCCGCCGTTTCAAGCAACTGGATTGTAGATTCAATCGGTTTAAAGCTTATCAGTTCTGAATACTTCATTTACGTTTCCTCCTATCTCACGCACGTTATGTCGTAATTTGCTATTTCATAAACCTTGTAATCCGGATATCCCTCTTCGGCATAAATCAGTTTTCCATCTTCATATCTACCTGGCCAGATTACGCTATATCGTTTTCTTTTCCTTGCCGCAATTAGTATCTTCAACACATCAACCTGATAGTCAGGATTAAACATCACATCAATATCCTTGATTGTCGCTCCGTCCGGATACCTGTCAAGCACTTTGTAAAAAAACTGTTCAAGTTTCATGCTTCGACGTTCGGGCTTACAAGCCAGTAATTCATCAGCCATCTCTTTGGATATAGATTGTGGTTCAACAACTTCTTTTATTTTTTTCAAGTAAACCAACAATCTTGATATCATAGCCTCTTCATCAGGCAATTCTATAAAATCAATAATCGTTCCCATAGCAACACCAATCAATTATCCTTTTCATCATTTTCATAACTCATAATGTCACCAAAATTACAATTGTATTTCTCACAAATCTTTTCCAGAATGTTAATTGATACAGCATCCCCTTTGCTCATTTTAGCTAAAGTGCTACTACTGATTCCTATGTCATCTATCAGGTCTGTCTTCTTTTTGTTCTTGTCAATCAGTAGTTTCCACAAACCGTTGTATGATATAGCCATTCCATTACCTCACGTTATTAATCCGCCTCGATTTAGTTGAGGGCAATCAAGGTTAACAAATACGAGATAATTATACCACAAAACTGTACCGACTTGAAACAAAATATTTGCGTTTGCGAATATTTTTTTCTATACCGACGACAATGAATTTGAATCCTATGGTTTAATCATTCTTCATAACTGCTTATAATCATTTCTTCTAACCTCCCACCTTCCATTATCCATATCTTTTGTCCCTTAAAACGGACTCAAAGGGCCTTTTTCTAAAAATTTTCTTCTGGTCAGTAACAGATTTTTTCGTTTTCGCAAGCAGTGCCTCGGTATATACCCGACGCTCCTTGCTTGTTGGCTGGCTCTGCCCCCAATCCCCCGGAACCTCGTTTCACTCGGAGCTACGCATCGGCCTGCCGACGCTAAATGCAATTTGTCCACAATGCAAAAAAGAGGGGAACCCCACCCAAGTCATTTGGATGAAATTCCCCTCAAGGTCATAACGTCTCTTCTTTTGTTTTTTGCTTTTCGACCTGCTTTTCCTGTTCCTCTTTCTGGAGAAACTGATCTACGTTGTATTTTGCAGTCTGATAATCTTTTAATTCCTCTCGTGCCTTACGATACTCGGCATAGGTCTTTTTCTTTTCCTGCAGAACCTGCTCATATTCCAGATTGAGTTCTCGGATAGTTGGTATCTTTCCTTGAATCTTCGAGAATGCCTCTTTCGCAGCTTTATGAAGAGTCAGCTCCTCACGATGTTCCTCAAAGAACTTTTTGCTGTATCCGCTCTTTCGGTACTGAACATAAATCTCTTTCGTCTTGGAATAATTGATAATGTGTTTTTTCAATTCTGCGATTTCGGACAGTCTTGCTTCAAGCGCCTTTTGCCGTTCCGTGATCTCGGCAAATCTTGTAGAAACATCCCTCGCCTTCTCTGCCAGTTCATCGTAATCACGAAGTCCATGTTCTTCCAGGAATAGAAGGGTTTGTGCCATCTGCTTGATATTGTGAACCTTAGCCCATCGCTCGTAACCGGGGCCTTTACCTTTAGCAATCATCTTCTGGATATCAAGAAGCATATCAAGCTTAGGTTCCG